>NZ_JBFRJQ010000010.1:0-139872 GCF_041468985.1 Shewanella sp. 10N.286.52.A9
GTCATCGCCAAGCGCCTAATTTCTCTTTTAAGAGAGTCGAGAAAGCCCTGACTTAATAGTCAGGGCTTTTTTCGTGCATAGTTAGTCAAAATTTAGTACAGCGAAAGACAGTGTGGACGATATGCCCATGTGAAAGTAGGTCATAGCCAAGCGCCTAATTTCTCTTTTAAGAGAGCAGATAGCCCGTTACTGACGTAACGGGCTTTTTCGTGTCTGTTTGTTATAAACAGGTTCAGGAACGAAGCTAAAGCTAAAGCTAAAGTTTAGACACATCAACAGCTGATAGTGTGATTGATATGCCCATGTGAAAATAAGTCATCGCCAAGCGCCTAATTTCTCTTTTAAGAGAGCAGATAGCCCGTTACTGACGTAACGGGCTTTTTTGTGTCTGTAATTTAAGATAAACATGTTCAGAGACGAAGCTAAAACAAATTTAGACACATCAACTGCGGACAGTGAGGACGATATGCTCATGTGCAACAGGAAATCCACATGATTATTTAATATCAAAAGATTGTCGAAACTGACCTACAGGTATAAAGCGGTTGGTCTTATAAGGCTTATAAATTGATTAGAATTGGTTTGGTTTTCCATAAAAAATTCATCGGTGAAGGCATTAGCGATAAATAGACCTACATTTTATAGATGAGTTAGAGTTGTTTACACAATCGGGATTAACCTTGTTGGTTTTTCGAGCTTGAGATTTGTTATTTAGCTCATTGATGATTGCTTTGATAAGACTAATACCATTTAGTGATTGATGTTTATCGCTAGTCAGTTATCTTGATAGGCAATTGATAATGGAAAGTTTAACAACACATTACTAAAAGCTTCTAGGGACACAAATGAAATTAGAAATGATATGTACTGGTGAAGAGGTGTTATCTGGCCAGATTATTGATACCAATGCAGCGTGGGTAGCCAACACGCTAATGGAGTTAGGTATTGAAACACATCATCGGATTACTGTGGGCGATCGTTTAGAAGATCTTAGGGATGCCTTTATTGAAAGAAGTCACCATGCCGATGTGATTATCGTTAATGGTGGGCTAGGCCCAACAAGTGACGATATGTCTGCTGAAGCGATGGCGCTAGCTAAGGGCGAGTCCTTGATTGAGAACGAGGAGTGGCGAGATCGATTGATTAGCTGGTTTAGTAAAAATAATCGTCAGATGGCTAAGAGTAATTTAAAACAAGCTTTATTACCTGAATCGGCTGTTATGGTTGATAACCCAGTAGGTACAGCATGCGGTTTTCGTGTAAAGCTTAATAAAGCTTGGTTGTTTTTTACGCCTGGTGTGCCCTTTGAACTAAAGCACATGATTAAAGAGCAGTTTATTCCTTTCATTAAATCTGAGTTCGGAATTAGCGAAAATACAGCATTGAAGAAGTTACTGACCATTGGTCATGGGGAGTCTTCTTTAGCTGATAATTTAGCAGAATTAACATTACCGGCAGGGATTACCCTAGGCTACCGTTCGTCAATGCCACACATAGAAATTAAGATATTCGCTCGCGGTGACAAGGCAATTAATCAATTGGCTGAAGTGACGAAAGCAATCAAATCAATTTTAGGGATTGCGATTGTAGCTGAAGATCGTCCAACACTTGCTGCTGAGATACATCATCGACTTTTCCAATCTGGTTTTAGCTTAAGCTTGGCAGAGTCGTGCACTGGGGGAATGTTAACAAGTCAGCTAATCGATTTTCCTGGTAGCTCGTCGTATCTACATCATGGTTTAGTGACTTATAGTAACGAATCTAAGGTAAAAGTATTAGGGGTGAATCCACAGATCCTCGATGATCATGGCGCGGTTTCTATTGCTACTGTTGAAGCTATGGCCAGAGGCGCACGTGAAATATTAGATAGTGATTTTGCACTTTCAACAAGTGGTATTGCAGGTCCAGATGGTGGTACTGAAGATAAGCCTGTTGGTACCGTAGCGATTGCATTAGCGACTAAACATGTTGTGTATAGTCAAATGGTTAAAATCCCTAACCGATCAAGACAGTTAGTACGAAGTCTTAGTGCCGCTATAGCCTATGATATGCTACGTAGAGCATTGCTAGGTGAAGCTGTAATCGTTGATTATCCTTCGATAACCAGATTTGCTAAGTAATTAAAATAGTCAAGTGAGCTAGTTTTACTGAGACTGGCTTACTTTGTTAGCATTTAAATTACTAAAACTCTACTGTTGTCACTACGTCATATAAATCTATTTGATGTTGATTCATACCGTTTTTGTCTAAATGTTTAGGTACTTTTAGTAAGCTAATTTTGTTACTAACTTGTACCACTTCCAGATGAATAGGTTCATCTGGTGGCATCAATGTCGATAAAACAGAGTTGGCCAAGGTGATATTTTTGAGCTTAATATGCTGAAAGATATCTCCTTTAGCAACACCATGTAATTTTCCAATATTGATGGTGATATAGGCATCATCTCGATTAATGACAATGGCTTTAGTCGCCTCGCATTTTAGAGTTTGATTAATCTCTTGTGAGACTTTGAACAAGGTATTGACGATTGTTTTCCCATATTCACTGCGCCAAAATAAGCTGTTCGCCAAATCTACGCGACTGTATGAGTCAAAGCTCCAACCACCTTCACCGTGATATTCTTCTTCAAGTAATATACTGTTACTGATCCTGTCATACATAAATACTTTTATCGTGAAGTTACGCTTGGGGTAAACAGTATCGACAAGTAAGTTGGATTTTTTTTCGTTGTATAAACTGATATCTCGAATATAACCAAATACTAAATATTGGCTTTGATATTGGCTATTTAAGGCTTCAGAGATACCTTGTATGGTTTCTAAATTAATTGTATCCATCGTTGTAATTGGCTTATATACCATTTGTGGGATCATTTCTTCGACGAATACGTTTGGTTGATGGGTTAATTCATTTTTAAACCTCGAACCAATATGAAAGGGGAGATTTGAAATATCGCCAGCTGAGGCCTGTGAAGGTGTGAGTAATGGAAATTGAGCAACAATGAGCTGTTTGAGGTAACGATCTTCAATGCAGTTAGATTTTGACTCTAAACTGACTTTTAGATTGATGGTGAGCTTACCTCCTTCTATAGATTCATTAAGAATGACAATTTCACTAATGTGGTGTTGTGACAGAACGTTGCTTTGACTGCTCGTTAAAATGCCATCCCTAACGGTATTTTCAATGCTGATGAAACTACTTGCTTGTAATGACGCATTCTCAATTGCTTTTTCAACAACCAATTTGCGCACATCATTATAATCATCGTTACCTATGGGATACGATGCTTGTCCAACGTACCACTGTGCCATACTGACAGAAGGGAATACTGCCAGTAAACATAGCCATAAAAACCGTTTCATTGACTATCCGAATACGTTAAGTAGCTTGCTAATCAAAGAAGGATCTTGGTTATCTTGTTGCTCACCTTTACCGCTAACTTCAATAACAGTGTTTCCAACCATACTGGAGTTAATTGAATGATCTGACGCAATATCAGTCACCCTAATTTCACCTGAAAAACGCACATATTCATCGCCTTTATTCAATTTTATCCACTTTTCTCCGGCAACGATTAAGTTTCCATTGGCAAGTTTCTCCCTTACTGCAACGGTAATCGTTCCAGTGAGTGAGTTATTGTGGTTACTTGCAGATGAACTATCAAAGCTTTTATCTTGCGAATAATCCGCGCTGAGGTTGTCTTCATTGATATTGATATTACCAGCAGTGATATTGGGTGACAGATCAAACTCATTAGAGCTATCACGCTTGTAGCTGATGGATTTTTTGGACGTTAGCTCTTCATTGAGCCTTATCAAAATCATGTCGCCAATTTCGTAACGATTGTTGTTTTGATAAATATTGTAGACATTATCAGGATTAAAAATTGAACCTGTTATCTGCTGAGCTTGTTGAATGTTGTTGTTCCTAACAGGGCGGTAATTTGGGTCGCCTTTCATCACTTCATCAGAAGGTTCAACAACATTTACAGTCGTGTTTTCTTTGTTAGGGATTTTTATTTCAGCTACTTCAGTTGTCGTGCAGCCTGAAATAGTGAATAAAAATAAAACAATAAGCAGGAGAAGTTTCATTTTTAAATATCTAAATTTATTTAGTAGTTATTTAAATTGTATCTTTAATATCCTATATAGATCTATGGCCTGCACAGTTTCTTCACTCTCTTTACGCAATTTTACCTAATTACGTATTATTTGTTTTTAATAATTGTTATATATTGTATTGGTAAAGTTTTTAGCTTGTTTTTATTATTACTTTATTTGGAACTTGTTGTTGTTTTAATTGGTGGTGTCAATTTTTATAGGGCGATATATTTATTCCATTTACGTATCAAAGGGTGAAAAATAAATGCTGTTAATTTTAAATGGCATTATCTTTGTTTTAAAAATGCTTAATTATATTTGCAAGGATATTTTTATTTGTACTTTACAATAAGCCATGGGACTATAATAAGCTCAACAGATAAATATATTATTTACTCTCAATTCATTCGGATTATAACATATGACTGAAAGTCAATCTGCTCTTACTGTTAATGAGGCTATCGACAAGCTAGGCAATAAAGTCGATACGAGCATTTTTCAGCTCAATGGTAATAGTGAGCAGAATCAGTTTAGTCGTATCTTAAATGAGGCGAACCAAATTAGTGATACCTCTGCTGCAGCAACTTCGCTAACAAAGGCTTCTGAAACGTTTTCACTAGACACCCTTCAGCAACAGATGCTTGCTAGTACAGGTTTAGATAATGAGACGATACTTTCGTTGAGTATGTCTGATGACATGGTAAGCGAAATGCAACAGGGTTTATTATCATCACTGCAAACAAGTATTGTTGAAAGCGCTCTAACACAAGCTATCAGTGCAAATTCGGTTAATATTGAAGATGGAGTAGCAATTAATACTTCCACTGATAATATTGTTGGTGCTCAATCATCAGAAAATGAAAGCCTTGTGGATGATGTGTATTACTATTCATTTGGTGAGGATGGTTTTGATAGTAAAGATGTAATAGATTCTATTAATATTCTACATCACACACCAATTTTATCTTATATATACCAAGAAACAACGGGCGATAAAATAAGCCCAGCTTCAACCTTGGCAGGTAGTTTATTATATTCAGATTATGTTGGCGTAGGTTCGACAGCAATAAAATTAGCAATGGAATATTTTACTGAAAGTAATCCTGAAATGAATATTACTGATGTTGGCGATTTACTTTCTAATAATAATGACGAATTGACTGAAAGTGAGGTTGGTCATTCCCTTTAGCGTTATTTATAGGCTGTTAAAAAATCAAATCCATTTTAAATCTTACCCAATGAGTATTGAATGAAATTATTAATTGTTTTGTTGTGCTGGATATTAGCAGGCTGTGAGGTTTTGCAAAGTAATTATGAACCTTATCAGCCCACAGAATTTCCAGTATTAAACGCTGTTGGTTATGCCCCAATTGATCAACAACCAGCAGAGTTAAAGTCAGAACAAATTTTAATGGCGATGGAAGCTTCAAAAATTTTGGCTTATCGAGAGTTAGCTGAACAAGTCTATGGGTTACAGTTGAATTCCAATACGTCAGTGCAAGGAGCAAGCCTTAATAGTATTGCGACTAAAATCAAAGTCTCTGGAGTAATAAAAGGTGCGAAAGTCATTAAGACCTATCCTGTGGATGGATTTTACGTTACTGAATTAGAGTTAGATTTTAAGTTAGTGCGTGATTTATATATGCAGTCTGAAAACCCAGTGCATAGTAACACCTTGATTGTAGAGCCCGTTAAGAACTTTTAATGGCAATCGGTAACGCTAATAAAAAAGCGCCTTGCGGCGCTTTTTTGTTTAAAATTT
This sequence comes from Shewanella sp. 10N.286.52.A9, assembly GCF_041468985.1. NCBI lineage: Bacteria > Pseudomonadati > Pseudomonadota > Gammaproteobacteria > Alteromonadales > Shewanellaceae > Shewanella > Shewanella sp. 10N.286.52.A9. The sequence goes on from NZ_JBFRJQ010000010.1 coordinate 5,864, forward strand.
TATGACTATCTTGCCTCTTTCAACTTCAATTGCTTTAGTCATCGATGCCATCAATGCTTGATTACTATCCTTGGTGTCCAGCACATAAACAGGTTGGGACTCTAAAAAGGTTCTTAGAAACATCATCAATTGTGGCGTAATGGGTTTTAGCATTTGCTCAATATCTGCGGGTTCGGATTTCACACTGACCAAGTCAAGCTTCTTTAAAAAGATACTTTTGGTCTCTACATCGTACCAAGGCTCAGCCTCAAATGTGGTTTCCATATCAGCAGCAATTGATTTAAAGGGGTTTTTAACCGCCATTTTGGTAATTGCAGTTACGGAAATAGTGTTAGGCTTACGACCTAACTCAACTTCCATATCGTTGAGCTTTAACTGCAATCCAAAAACTTGATTCCCTTGTGAAACCTCATAATGCATTTCATTATTGAGGTAATCTTCAACTTCAGATTCAGAGATGCTGTACTGACTAGCACAGCCAGTCAGAAGCAGCATTAAGCAAGATAAACATATTTTAAATAATGGCATTATCCTGTGTTTCTCATCCCTGCGGCAACACCCGCAATTGTCAGCATTAGCGCAAGCTCAACTTGTTTCGATGCTTGCTCCTCATTACGTGTACGACTCAGAAGTTCCGCTTGTAGAAAGTTCAGTGGGTCAATATACGGATTACGTAGCTTGACTGACTCTCTGTTCCACGGAGTGTGGGACATTAGCTCTTCTGATTCAGTAAGCGACAATACCGCTTCTGTGCCTAATTGTAGACTTTCACGCAGCTTTTTACCTAAATGATGCAAGTTTTCTGGCACTAAGGTGCTTTCATAGTATCGAGCAAGATTAGGTTCGGCTTTCATGTATACCATTTCAAGCATAGAGATACGGGTTTCAAAGAATGGCCATTCTTGTTCCATTTCCTTCAGCAGTGCCGACTCCCCACGTTCATTGGCAGCTTTTAGTGCCTCTCCTGAGCCAAGCCAAGCTGGTAGCATTAAACGGTTTTGTGACCATGCAAAAATCCACGGAATGGCACGGAGACTTTCGATGCCACCATCGACACGTCTTTTAGCTGGACGGCTGCCCAGTGGAAGTTTGCCTAACTCCACCTCTGGAGTTGCTGCTCTAAAGTACGCGACGAAGTCTGGTTCTTCACGCACGATACCACGATACGCTTTTACTGAATCATCAGCGATACGTTGCATGCAATCTCGCCAAGCTTGTTTAGGCTCTGGAGGTGGTAATAAAGTCGCTTCCATAACTGCAGAGGTATATAGAGCTAAACTCTGAACCGCTACTTTGGGAAGGCCAAACTTAAATCGAATCATCTCACCTTGTTCAGTGACTCGAATTCGACCATCTACTGAGCCTGGTGGCTGCGATAAAATAGCCTTATGAGCTGGCCCGCCGCCACGGCCAATTGAGCCACCACGACCGTGGAAAAGCATTAATTTGACGTCTGCATTCTTACAAACGGCAACGAGTTGCTCCTGGGCGTGATATTGCGCCCATGCGGCAGCCATTACGCCAGCATCTTTAGCAGAATCTGAATAGCCAATCATGACTTCCTGCATACCTTTTGTATATCCACGGTACCAGTCGATATTGAGCAGTTGTGTCATACATTCAGCAGCGGTATTTAAATCACTCAAAGTCTCAAATAGTGGCACAACACGCATTGGGTGTTGACAGCCAGTTTCTTTGAGTAATAGCAACACTGCAAGTACATCCGATGGCTTACTGGCCATTGAGATAACGTAAGAACCTAGTGCAGTAGCAGGTTGAGAGGCGACTAATTTACAGGTATTGATGACTTCTTCCACGTCGGCTGACGGTTGCCAATCAGCAGGGATAAGCGGCCGACGACTGGTAAGCTCTCTTAATAGGAAAGCTTGTTTTTCGCTTTCATCCCAATGATCATAATCGCCCATACCTAGGTAACGAGTTAATTCGGCAATCACATCGCTATGTCGCTCAGCATCTTGGCGAATGTCGAGACGTAGCATATGAATGCCAAAGCATGCTAAACGACGTAAGATATCGAGCAGCAGTCCATTAGCAATTAAGCGCATGCCAGATTCTGATAAGCTTCGGTATAATAATTCAAGAGGTTGTTTTAAATCATCTAATTGCCATACAACATCGTCATAGTTCAGGTCAATTTGCTGACCTTCTAGGCGGGCGTTGAGGTAATCAATTGTATTGCGTAGTTTATGACGAAGTTGTCTTAGTACGTCTCTATAGGGTTCTTTACTGTCTGGCAGCTGCGCTTTAAGTTCAGCATTAGCTTCTTCCATGGATAATTCATTCACCAAAGAAACGATATCTTTTAAATATAATCTGGCTGCTGCATGGCGATTACGGAGTAATACTTCCTCGGTGACTTTTGAGGTCACAAATGGGTTACCGTCTCGATCCCCGCCCATCCAACTAGAAAATCTAACAGGACAAATATCAGCGGGAATTTGTTGACCCGTTTTTGACTCAACATGGTCATTGAGTTGTCTTAAAAAGTCTGGAACGGCTTGCCATAATGAGGCTTCAATGGTGCTTAGTCCCCAACGTGCTTCATCTACGGGAGTTGGGCGTTCATGTCTGATCTCGTTGGTGTGCCAAATCTGTGCAATAAGTTGACGTAACCTAAGGTGTGTTTGGCCTTTTTCTCGATCAGTGAGTTGCTGGTTTTCTTGCTCTGTTAAACAGTCGACAACAGCAGAGTATTTTTGAATGAGAGTACGACGAGATATTTCTGTAGGATGAGCAGTAAGGACTAAATCAATATCGAGGGTTTTTAAGCAGTCGATGACTTCTTGTTCATTGGCATTACTGTTTAGCATTCGTCCCAGTAACTGCTCGACAGGATCTGGTACACAGACAAGTTCATCACAGTTGCGACTTATGGTATGAAATTGCTCTGCAATATTGGCCAAGTTTAAAAATTGATTAAACGCTTTAGCAAATGGCACCAGTTCATTGTCAGGTAATGAATTGAGCAGAGCTAGCATTTGTTGTCTTGATTCGGCATCGCCTTGGCGAGACTCTTTGGCCAGAATACGAATTTGCTCTACTTTTTCAAGAAATGCATCACCAAGGTGATCGCGCATCGTATCACCTAAAATTTGCCCTAAGCTACTCACATTAGAACGTAAAGAAGCGTACATGTCGGCGGTTTGCTCTGCCATAATTACTCCATAAGTTTAACTTAATTAGCCGCTACCATTAATGGGCTACAGCTAGCACAATAGCTAGCTGTGAGGGGGTTGGTCAATGGGTTATTTTAATAATTAATCATGCACCATGATTAATCGTTACTGATAGTGAAACTTATTACAACTATTTAATACAAGCCTGATAAATAAGCTTTTTCATTAACTCAACAGTGGGGGTTAAATATTCTAACCCTATGTATTCATCTGGCTGATGAGCTTGATTGATACTACCAGGGCCCATTACTAAGGTTTGGCAGCCCAATTGTTTTATATAAGGGGCTTCAGTTGCGTAATTAACAACCTCAGGCTCGGTATTAGCGATATCTGCAACCATTTTTGTCCAATAATCATCAAGTTTACCTGCAAATGACTCTGATCCTGGGTAAAGCGTGGATATCTCAATACTGCCTGGGTATTGTTTGTTGATGTCTGCAAGATAATTAATCACCATCAACTCTAAATCAGCAAGCTCAATGCCAGGTAACGGGCGAATATCAAGATGTAAATCACAACAGCCACAAATACGGTTTGCTGCATCGCCGCCATGAACATGGCCAAAGTTCATTGTGGGGTAGGGAACACTAAATGCATCTTCACGGTAGTTTTCACTTAAATGCTGCTTGAGTTTCATCAGTTGACCGATGACTTGATGCATAATTTCAATCGCGTTTAAGCCACGAGCGGGGTCAGAAGAATGACCACTTCTACCAATCACTCTGATACCTTGTGCTAAATGGCCTTTATGCATATATACCGGTTTTAAGCTGGTGGGTTCACCGATGATTGCATAGTCAGGCGCGATACTTTTTGAATCTGCAAACGCTTTAGCACCATTCATTGTGGTTTCTTCATCAGCGCTAGCAAAAATATGTAATGGACGTTTTATTTCATCAAGCGGTAACGACTTCAGCGCTTCCATAACTAAAGCAAAGAAGCCCTTCATATCGCAAGTACCTAACCCATACCAACGGTTATCTTTTTCTGTTAACTCAAAAGGGCTCTGACTCCAACGTCCTTCATCAAAAGGAACGGTGTCAGTGTGTCCAGCCAATAACAGGCCGCCACTGCCTGAGCCAATAGTTGCGATTAAGTTCTGTTTGCCTCGGCTGTCAGCCACGGTATGAACAGTGCAGTTAAAACCCATATCTGAAAACCAAGATTGAAGTAACTCAATAACTGCATGATTACTCATATCTTGCTCAGCTTCTAATGCACTGATCGAAGGGAGTGCAATTAGCTGTTTAAATGCATTTTTTAAATCTGGTAATGAATTCATAGCAACCTTTATAGTGCTTGCAATAAATATGTATTCATTATTATTGCATAATTAATTTATTGTGTTAGTCTAGCAAACAGCTAAGGCATTCACCATAACTTGATTAGATTAAAGATTATAAATATGTATTTAATTGCGATTCAATTCACTGTAACAGATCCCAAGGTAAACTATCTTCGACGATAGTTTTAATCTCGAGCACCCTGCTCATATACCGAATTATTTCTCTAGTTTACTGACCTAAAGACGACAATATAATGAAAAACATCGCAATAATTGGCGCTAGTGGCTATACCGGTGCACAAATCACCGCTTTAATTGATAACGATACATCGCTTTCTATTCAAGGCCTTTATGTATCAGAAAACAGTCTTGATAAAGGAAAGGCACTTGCTGAGCTATACCCTGCATACCAGCAAATCAAGTTGTCGTTATCTCCGCTAACGGCAGATGCTAAACAATCAATTGTAGAGGAAGCTGATGGCGTCGTGCTCGCGACTGATCATGCAGTAAGTTTAGAATTAGCTGCTTATTTTTATAAGCAAGGTTTAGCAGTTTTTGATTTAAGTGGTGCTTACCGTTTTGCTGATATCGAGCAGTACCCTAAATGGTATGGGTTTGAGCATACCCAGCAAGATGTTCTTGGAGAAGCCGTTTATGGCTTAGCAGAGTGGAATCATCAACAAATCGCTGGCAGTAAAATGATTGCTGTTCCGGGCTGTTATCCAACAGCGTCATTAACTGCACTGAAACCTTTAACGCCATACCTAACTGATGCTTACCCTGTCATTAATGCTGTTAGTGGCGTTACTGGAGCGGGCAGAAAAGCCCAGCTTCATACTAGCTTTTGTGAAGTCAGCTTAACGCCATATGGCGTATTAGGTCATCGTCACCAGCCTGAAATTGCCACTCATTTAGGGCAAGAAGTTATCTTTACTCCACACCTAGGTAACTTTAAACGGGGTATTTTAGCCACGATTACGGTTCAGTTAGCGAAAGGTACTACAGAAGCTGATATTGCTAAAGCTTATCAAGTTTACAATGACAGTCCGTTAGTTAGCGTTTTACAAAATCAATTCCCTAAGGTGGACGATGTTGTGAATACACCTAACTGCATTGTCGGCTGGAAGTATGATTCTCAAAGCAATTACTTGGTGGTTGCGAGTGCGATTGATAACTTAATGAAAGGTGCTGCAAGCCAAGGCCTGCAGTGCATTAAAATTCACTTTGGCCTATAACGGGGAATCATCATGTCACAGAGTAACCCAGTTATTGTACTAAAAGTCGGCGGCGCATTATTACAATCAGAATCAGGAATGGCTGAACTCATGGGCGTTGTTGCAAACATGATGTCTGACGGCCAGAAAGTTATTTTTGTTCACGGCGGTGGATGTTTAGTCGATGAGCAATTAACTGCCAATGGTAAAGAAACCATTAAACTGGATGGTTTAAGAGTGACTCCCAGTGACCAAATTCCGATTGTCGTAGGTGCATTGGCGGGAACGTCAAACAAGTTATTACAGGCCGCTGCAATTAAGGCGGGTATTGTGGCCGTTGGTATGAGTTTAGCCGATGGTAATACCGTTGATGCAGTAGTGAAAAATGAAAATTTAGGCCTAGTGGGTGAGGTGACACCGAAAGATGCGAGTTACTTAACTTATTTATTATCACAAGGCTGGCTGCCAATTTGTAGTTCAATTGCCGTGTCAGCACAAGGTGACATGCTTAACGTTAATGCAGATCAAGCAGCAACGGCCTTAGCAAAGTTAGTGACAGGTCAGTTAGTGCTTCTATCTGATGTACCTGGTGTATTAGATGGTAATGGCGAGTTAATTGATCAATTAAATCAACAACAAATTTCAGATTTAGTTCAGCAAGGCGTGATAGAAAAAGGAATGAAAGTCAAAGTCGAAGCGGCATTAGAAGTTGCTCAGTGGATGGGGAAGCCGGTGCAAGTTGCATCTTGGAAACAGCCTCAACAATTAATTGCCTTATCAAACGGACAATCCGTTGGCACCCAAATTCAGCCATAGGAGTAACATACTAATGGAACATTTATTATCTATAAAAGATTTATCGCAAACAGAGTTACTTGATTTATTAGCGCTTGCTAAGAAGATTAAAGCAAATCCAGCTGATTATAACCAAGCCTTGGCAGGTAAAAGCGTGGTGATGTTGTTTGAGAAACCTTCTTTACGTACCAGAGTGAGTTTTGATATCGGCATTAATAAATTAGGTGGCCATTCAGTTTATTTAGATCAGCAAAATGGGGCCTTAGGTAAACGTGAGCCGGTTTCTGATTTTGCTACTAATATTTCTTGTTGGGCTGATGCGATTGTTGCCAGAACATTTTCTCATACGACTATCGCAGGGTTAGCTAAGCATGCGTCAGTGCCAGTGATTAATGCATTATGTAACTTATACCACCCATGCCAAGGCTTAGCTGATTTTCTGACATTATCTGAAAAGTTTGATGATATCAGTAACGTGAAATTAGCTTACTTAGGTGATGGTAATAATGTGACTCATTCATTGATGTATGGTGCTGCAATTTTAGGTGCCACTATGACTGTGGTTTGCCCGCCGGGTCATTTCCCTGATGGACAAGTGGTGTGTGAAGCACAAGCGTTAGCTGCAAAGCATGGCGGCAAGCTTATTTTAACCTCAGATATTAATGAAATGGGCCCGCAAGATGCGGTTTACACCGACACTTGGATCTCTATGGGAGATAACACTTCAATGGAAGAGATTGAAGCCAAATTTAAACCTTACCAAGTCAATACAGCATTAATGACCCAAGTTGGTGCTAATTACTTCATGCATTGTTTACCTGCATATAGAGAAGTGGAAGCGACTGCAGAAATCGTTGACGGTGAAGGTTCACTTATTTTGCAACAAGCAGAAAACAGAATGCATGCACAAAATGCAGTACTGGTAACGCTATTAGGTTAAAAAAATACTTCGTCGATTGGCTTTAATACAGTAAGTGAATCGGCTTTACCCAGTTTATGTTAGGAAATATTAAAGATGTCTATTGAACAACAACCAAGCATTAAAAAAGTCGTATTAGCGTATTCAGGTGGATTGGACACTTCGGCCATTATCCCTTGGTTAAAAGAAACCTATGATAATTGTGAAATTGTTGCCTTTTGTGCCGATGTTGGTCAAGGCGATGCGGAGCTTGAAGGCTTATATGAAAAAGCCATCGCGTCAGGCGCTTCTGAATGTTACATCGTTGATTTAAAAGAAGAGCTGGTGGCCGACTATATCTACCCTACCATTGCAACAGGGGCGATTTATGAAGGAACTTACCTATTAGGTACGTCAATGGCACGCCCTATTATTGCTAAAGCGCAAGTTGAAGTTGCACGTAAAGTGGGTGCTGATGCGGTATGTCATGGATGTACAGGTAAAGGTAATGACCAAGTCCGTTTTGAAGGATGCTTTGCTGCGCTGGCACCAGACTTAAAAGTGATAGCGCCGTGGCGTGAATGGTCAATGGTAAGTCGTGAAGACTTGCTTGATTACTTAGCTGAAAGAAATATTGAGACAACAGCTTCTGCAACTAAAATTTATAGCCGTGATGCTAATGCTTGGCACATTTCACATGAAGGTGGTGAGTTAGAAGATCCATGGAACGAGCCAAGTAAAGAAGTATGGACTATGACAGTTGCGCCAGAAGATGCGCCTAATACGCCAGAATACGTTGCACTAAATATTGAGAATGGTCGTGTGACTCACGTTGACGGTGTTGCGTTATCGCCATACGCAGCATTAATGCAATTAAACGAGGTTGCGGCGGCACACGGTGTGGGTCGTATTGATATAACCGAAAACCGTTTAGTGGGCATGAAATCTCGTGGTTGTTATGAAACGCCAGGTGGAACAGTGATGTTTGCTGGTCTTCGTGCGATAGAAGAGTTGGTATTAGATAAAACTAGTCGTGAATGGAGAGAGCAAGTTGGCGCTCAAATGGCTCACCTTGTGTATGACGGCCGTTGGTTTACCCCTTTATGTAATTCACTTTTAGCTGCATCTGAATCTTTAGCGGAATTAGTGAATGGTGAAGTGGTCGTTAAGTTATACAAAGGTCAAGCGAGTGTCGTGAAAAAGCGTTCTCCAAACAGCCTATATTCTGAAGAATTTGCCACATTTGGTGATGATGATGTTTATGATCAAAAAGATGCAGAAGGCTTTATCCGTCTTTATTCTTTATCAAGTCGCATCAGAGCACTTAATAGTAAGTAGACCTGTTAATTAATATGAAAAATAAACGGGGCAGCAAGCCCCGTTTTTGTAAACAGATAAGAATTGAAAAGAGGGTATCGACATGGCGTTATGGGGCGGAAGATTCAGTCAAGAAAGCAGTGCATTATTCAAATTATTTAATGATTCATTACCAGTAGATTATCGCTTAATTGAAGAAGACATTGTGGGCTCAATTGCATGGGCTAGCGCTATTACTTCTGTCGGTATTTTAACGCAACAAGAATGTGAACAGTTGCATGGTGCGTTAAATGAATTGTTGGTTGAAGTCGCCGATAAACCTGAGGCTATCATTGCGTCAGGAGCAGAAGATATTCATAGCTTTGTTGAGCAGTCATTAATTGCCAAAGTCGGTGATTTAGGTAAGAAGTTACACACTGGTCGTTCACGTAACGATCAAGTCGCAACAGATCTCAAGTTATGGTGTAAAAAAGAGGGTGAGCAATCACTTACATTACTGCGCAAGTTAAAGAACGCCCTCATTGATTTGGCTGAGCGTGAAATTGATGCTGTGATGCCTGGTTATACTCATTTACAAAGAGCACAACCCGTGTTGTTTGGTCATTGGTGTTTGGCTTATGTTGAAATGTTTGAGCGTGATATTAGTCGCCTTGAAGATGCATTGAAACGTGCAGATACTTGTCCGTTGGGTTGTGGTGCATTAGCGGGAACCGCTTATCCAATGGATAGGCATGCAATTGCAGAGTCTTTAGGTTTTTCAGCTCCAACGTTAAACAGTCTAGATACTGTATCTGATCGTGATCATGTGATTGAACTTTGTAGTGATGCATCGATTAGTATGATGCATTTAAGCCGTATGGCGGAAGATTTGATTTTCTTCAATAGTGGTGAAGCTGGGTTTATTGACTTAGATGATGAAGTGACTTCGGGTTCATCATTAATGCCACAAAAGAAGAACCCAGATGCATTGGAACTGATCCGTGGTAAAACTGGCCGCGTTTATGGCAGCTTGGTGGGCATTTTAACCACAATGAAAGCACTACCTTTGGCGTACAACAAAGATATGCAGGAAGACAAAGAAGGCTTATTTGATGTGATGGATAGCTGGTCAATTTGTCTTGAAATGGCCGCGTTAGTTCTTAGCGGTTTACAAGTTAACCGTGAAAGAACACTCGCAGCTGCCCAGCAAGGTTATGCTAATTCTACAGAGCTAGCTGATTATCTAGTGGCTAAAGGTATGCCATTTAGAGAAGCCCATCATGTCGTCGGTGAAGTTGTCGTCGCCGCGATTGCTAAACAAACACCATTAGAAGACTTGGTTATTTCAGAGTTACAGCAATTTAGTCCAATTATCAGTGATGATGTTTATGAGTGTTTGACTATTGAGTCTTGCTTAGAAAAGCGTGAAGCGTTAGGTGGCACATCATTAGCGCAAGTTAAACAAGCATTAGCTGCAAAGCAAGGTAAGTAGCCACTTACTTTATTGTTTGAGCCTTGACTGTAATAACAAAAAGCCCTGAGTTTAAGTTAACTCAGGGCTTTTTAGCATTCACATTTTATAGATGCATTTTAGGGTTTATTGAAATAAATCATCTGTTGGATTTTCAATAAATATATCGTCATCAATGGTTTCTTCTGTCGCATATTCAGTCGGTTCAGTTCCTTCGACAAAGTACTCAAAAGAAGTTGTGTGATCAGTTTTACGCGTTAATAAACCCGTTGCTAAATCAATACGAGCAGAGATAATGCCTTTAGGCGGAATGGTGGTCTTTTCCTCAGTGCCTTTGAGCGCTTGATTCATAAAATCATTCCAACCAGGCCCAGCTGTCTTGGCGCCTGCTTCTGCCCCTGATATCTGATTTTCAGGTCCATCAGCTACCCAGCTTGTACGACCTAAACGGCGGCTGTGATCATCAAAGCCGACCCAGAATGTTGACGTTAATGTTGGATTGAACCCACTAAACCAGGTATCACGAGATTCATTGGTTGTTCCTGTTTTACCAGCAATATCATGACGCTTGATTAGGCGAGAAGCTCGCCATGCCGTCCCGTTCCAACCAGTGCCTTTACTCCAATTACCGCCACCCCAAATAACACTTTTTAATGCCTCAGAGATAAGGAAAGCGGTTTGCTCAGTGATAATTCTTGGTGCATAACGACTATTCTCATCGCCACATTGACTAATAGCACTTGATTGAGCAGTCGTGTCATTTGCTTGGTTAACTTCAGCTTGTTGTGAGCTAGCAAATTCAGCTGCCATTGCTGCGAATGGGTCATTTGCGTCTGAATTAGACGTTAATTCTGTATCACTTAGATTGTCATCAGTTCCATTATGATCATTTTCTGATGGCGTACACGCTAAAAGAGGATTGGCTTCTTCAATTACATTGTCATAAGAGTCGGTGACTTGCTTAATAAAGTAAGGCTCAACTAAGTAACCACCGTTGGTGAACACATTAAACGCAGTAACAACTTGCAAAGGTGTTACAGAAGGAGAGCCGAGTGCCACTGATTCATTTCGAGGTAGATCATTAGGATCAAACCCGAACTCCACAAGTTTATCGATAGTGTTATCTAACCCAATGTGTCTCATCGCGCGAACAGACATGACGTTCACAGATTGCGCTAAGCCCATACGAAGACGCGTCGGTCCTCCGTAGATATCTGGAGAGTTTTTAGGTCTCCAAGCGGTGCCTTGTCGAGTATCTGGTTTATTAATTGGCGCGTTATTAATTAATGTTGCCAATGTATAGTCTTTTTCAAGCGCTGCTGAATATATAAATGGTTTGATATTTGACCCCAGCTGGCGCTTTGCTTGGGTCACACGGTTGTATTGGCTTTGGGTAAAGCTAAAACCACCTACGAGAGTACGAATAGCGCCATCACTTGGCTCAAGTGATACTGTGGCACTTGATACTTGCGGAATTTGAGAAAGCTGCCAATATTTGCCGTTGTTTCTTATCCACACTTTCTGGCCAACAGCTAAAATATCTTCAGCTTTCTTTGGCGGTGTGCCTTGACGGCGATCGGTGATAAATTTACGAGCCCATTTTAGCCCGTTCCATTCTAAGGTGATTTCTTCCCCTCTAGCATTCATCACCGTAGCTTGTTGCTCTTCAATGGCAAGTACAGCTGCTGGCATAATACCTTGTACCGAAGAAGTGCTTTTTAAGTTAGTGATAATATCGCTGGTGGACATGGGGTCATCTGTCCATAATTCGGCAATTGGCCCGCGGTAACCATGACGTTGGTCGTAAGCAAAAACATTATCGCGTAAGGCGCTTTGTGCCTTTAACTGTAAGTCAGATGAAATCGTGGTGTAGACGTTATAGCCATTAGTATAGGCTTCTTCTTCGCCGTATTTATTGACCATGTATTCACGCGCCATTTCAGAAATATATGGTGCATAAAGATCAATTTCTGCTCCATGATATCTTGCAGTAATCGGGGCGTTAATGGCTTCTTGGTATTGCGCTTCTGTGATATTGCGTTTTTCTAGCATCCGGCTTAATACCCAGTTACGGCGGGTTTTGGCTCGTTCTGGGTTTCTTATCGGATTTGCTGCGGATGGAGCTTGCGGCAAACCAGCAATCATTGCCATTTCAGGCAGGCTCAGTTGTTCTAAATCTTTACCATAATAAACTTGTGCTGCAGCACCTACGCCATAGGCACGATTCCCCAAGAAAGAACGGTTTAGATAAAGAGTTAAAATTTCTTCTTTTGAAAGCGCTTTTTCGATTTTGAGTGCTAAAAAGATTTCTTTTGTTTTACGAATATAGGTTTTTTCACGTGAAAGGAAAAAGCCGCGAGCGACTTGTTGAGTGATTGTACTTGCACCTTGGCTTTTTTTACCCGTGGTAACCAAAATAATAGCAGCACGCACAATACCGATAGGATCAATGCCTTTATGTTCAAAGAAACGAGCATCCTCTGTATCTAAAACTGCATTAATTAATTGTTCGGGTACATCTTGGTATTCAATGGGTACTCGTCTTTTTTCACCAAATTGAGAAATCAATAAACCGTCATCGCTGTATATTCGCAATGGGGTTTGTAATTTTACCGTTTTTAAGGAATTTACATCCGGTAAATCTGGCAAAACATAATAATAGGCTGCGACAATAGTGCCGATTCCTAATAAAGTTAAGCTAAATATAGCAATAAGTATTCGTTTAAACCACTTCACCGAAATATTCCAAAAATCAAAAATATGCTCGCTAGTATATAAGGGGGAAGGTTTTTGGTGAAGTAAAAACATGAAAACAGAAAAAAACAAGTTGTAAAATTTAGAAACATTTAATACAAATACTTATAACGAGTTGATTTTGTGCTAATCTATTTTAAAATATAAAAAAATAAATGCGATGATGGAATATGCTTTCTAAATTTTGGAAGCGTCAAGCTCCGCAAATGGTCGGGATCGATATTGGTTCTCATGAGATTAAGGCCATTTTGCTAAGTAAGACCGCTGATGGATATAAAATTCAAAACTATATATCTGCACCTCTACGTAAAGGTGCGGTTGTCGATCACGAAATCCGCGATTCAGAAGCTGTTATTGAATCTTTAAGACATATTAAGCGAGGACTGCCTAAGAGTATTAAGTCTGCAGCTGTCGCGGTTTCTGGCTCTGCTGTCATGACAAAAGTCATTTACATGGACGCTTCATTAAATGAAGAAGAAATGGAAGCACAAATTGAGATTGAAGCAGATAACCTTATCCCTTATTCACTAGATGAAGTGAGTATCGATTTTGAAACTCTTCAGGCAAACACAACTGACCCGACAAAAGTTGATGTGCTGTTAAGTGCTTGTCGCACAGATAATATTGATACTCGTATGGATTCTTTAGATGCGATTGAGCTCGATACCAAAGTGGTGGATGTTGAAGCTTATGCACTAGGGCGGTCATCAGAATTAATCCTTGCACAATTACCCGAAGGTGCAAATGAGAAATCTGTAGTATTGGTTGATATCGGTGCCAATATGACGACATTTGCCGTAGTTGAGCATGGAGAAACAACCTTTATTCGTGAGCAAGCGTTTGGTGGCGAGTTATTTACTCAATCTATTTTATCGTTTTATGGCATGCCATATGACGAAGCTGAGAACGCCAAAATAACAGGCGAGTTACCGCGTAATTATATGTTTGAGGTGTTATCACCGTTTCAAACACAATTATTACAGCAGATTAAACGTACACTTCAAATTTATTGTACTGCCAGTGGTAAAGATAAAGTTGATTATATTGTGCTCTGTGGTGGTACCGCAAAACTTGAAGGCATGACTGCATTATTAACTAATGAATTGGGTGTACATTCTATTGTCGCAGACCCGTTCCAAGGTTGTTTGCATGCTGAGGACGATATTAAAAACCAGCTTAAGCCAAGTATTAGTAAATATATGGTGGCATGTGGTTTAGCGCTTAGGAGTTACGCTCAATGGCGAACATAAATTTACTTCCTTGGCGTGAAGAGGCCAGAGAAAAACAAAAACGAGATTATATTGGCATATTAGCATTGGTTTTTTTAGTGACCTGTTTAGCTGTATTTTTAACACTCAGCTTTATTGAGGTTGTTACTGATGATCAACGCCAACGAAATGCTTATCTTCAAAATGAAATATCTCTGCTAGATGCACAAATTGCCGAAATAAGAAAAATCACAGCTCGAAAGAAAGATATTGAAAGACGTACTAAGATTATATTAAACCTTCAGCAATCTCGAAACTTGCCGACACATGTTTTAGATGAATTAGTGCGAATTGTTCCGCCAGGAATATACCTTTCAAGTATTGAGAAAAAAGGCAGCTTACTCTGGATTGAAGGCCGCAGTGAATCGAATAATAACGTGGCTAATATGATGCGTAAGGTGAAAACATCACAATACTTAAATGATCCAAGTATGCAGTCCATTATTAGCCAAAGTGAGAACTTACGACAACTGCAAAAGTTTAGATTAAAAGTGACGATATCTGATGCTGAGTCAGTAGACACAACTGAAGGAGGTCGATAATGAATTTAGACTTAGATCAGTTTAATGATATTGATTTTGAAAATATCGGCAGTTGGCCTGCTTTAGTTAAGATTGTTTTCGCGGTATTTCTTTCTATTTGTGTCATGGGGGCGAGTTATTATTTATTTGTCTCAGATGCAATTAATGTATTAGATAATGAAGAAAGAAAAGAAATTACTTTGCGAGAAGATTTTCAATCTAAATATCGTTTAGCCGCAAACTTAAAACTATATCGTGAACAGCTGGTTGTTATGGAAGCGCAATTTGCTGAGTTACTTAAAATGTTGCCTTCTGAAAATGAAATGCCGGGCTTATTAGACGACACAACATTTGTAGCAACTGACGCAGGTTTAAGAATAAACAGTTTAGATTGGGATTCAGAAATTGAACGTGATTTCTACTTGGAATTTCCAATTAAAATTGCTGTAGTGGGTGATTATCATCAACTTGGTAATATGGTCAGTGGTGTAGCAAAATTACCTCGTATTGTTAGCTTACATGATTTTGTTATTACACGAGATGATAGCGGTAGTTTGTCGATGGACATTTTAGCGAAAACCTATCGATTTAAAGAAGGTGCACAGCTGCCTGCTGAGAATAAGGGGAATAAGTAATGAGATTCCTCCCTGTATTAATGATGGTGTTAATGTTAACTGGCTGTATTGGTGATCGCAGTGATTTAGAGTTGTTTGTAACGACAACTAAAGCACAGCACATTGCTCGTATTCCTCCGTTAAAAGAAACTCCTAAGTTTGAACATTTTGCTTATCAAGCAGAATTAATGCGCAGTCCTTTTGTACCACCTTCACGCGAGCTTACAGAAGAAGTGGTTGATACAAGTAGAAACTGTCTACAGCCTGACTTAAAACGTCGTAAAGGTCGATTAGAAACATATGCTTTAGACAATTTAAGAATGCGCGGCACATTAACAGAAGATGACACTATTTGGGCTTTGGTCGAGTCTTCTGATGCCAATGTATATCGTTTAGGGGTCGGTGAGTATCTCGGTCTTTACCATGGGAAAATAGGTAAAGTGACACCGCAATATATTGAAATAATAGAATTAATTCCAGATGGTTCTGGTTGCTGGGCTGAAAGAGCAAGCAACTTAGAATTATCTGGTAAATAATGTGCGAAGGATGAGGGAATAATGAAATCTTCTGCCGCGATGCAAACATCGACAAAAAAAGTCTCACTAATTAAAACAGTACTGGGTGTTGTTTTAATGTTGGGCGCACTTCCAAGTGCTTTCGCCGCCAATAAGTTAATGGATGTTAAATACCATTCTGTTGTCGATCATCAATTAGAACTGGAACTGGTATTCGAATCCGCGCTAGATAAGCCTGAAGTCGATTTATCAGGTTCTCCTGCGCAAATAATTTTAAGTTTTGAAGACAGTATTTCAAACCTTGAAAAAGAAAATATTACGATTGATCGTGTAGGTGTTGAAGGGCTTAAAACCACGCAGGTTGATGGTGCTTTAAATATTGTTGTCGATCTTGCAGAGGTTAAGCCTTATCAAGGTAAAGTTGTGGGTAACACCTATCGCTTAACAGTGAATGACACAGTATCGGGTCCGGATAATGCCAGTAACCCGTTTGTTAATGGTATTGATACTATTGATTTTAGACGCAATAAAACTGGTGGTGGTGATTTACTGATTCATTTGAATAACCGCTCTGTTGCGGCAAATGTGGCTCAAGTTGGCTCTAAACTAGAAGTTAAACTGTATAACACTGATATCAAAAACGATTTATTATATGTCATGGATGTGCAGGATTTTAATACACCAGTGACAAGCTTTGAAACTTTTAAGGATGATTTAACTTCACGCATTATGGTCGATGTTGATGGCAACTACGATTATAACTATAAGCAAGAAGGTAATGTTTTTAAGGTTAGTATTAATAAAGTTGAGCGTGTTGCCGTTGCTGCAGAAGAAAAGAAATACAATGGCCGCTCACTTTCGTTGAACTTCCAGAATATTTCAGTCAGAACTGTGCTGCAAATTATTGCCGATTACAATGATTTCAACCTTGTGACAAGTGACACAGTTGAAGGCAATATCACGTTACGTTTAGATGATGTACCGTGGGATCAAGCACTAGATCTTATTTTGCAAACTAAAGGGCTTGATAAGCGTATTGAAGGTAATATCTTAATGGTGGCGCCTAGTGAAGAGCTTGCTATACGCGAAAAACAAGATCTAGCGAATCAACAAGAAGTGAAGGAATTGGCTCCACTTTATTCTGAGTACATTCAAATTAATTATGCCAAAGCTGCGGATATGGCAGAATTAATGAAGAGTGCTGATTCTAGTTTATTATCAAATCGCGGAACTGTTGCTGTTGATGAGCGGACGAATACACTGCTTGTGAAAGATACTGCTGAGTCGTTAGAAACAATTCATCGCTTAGTTGAAATACTCGATATTCCAATTAAACAAGTGTTGATTGAAGCGCGAATGGTGACAGTCAAGGACAACGTATCTGAAGATTTAGGTATTCGCTGGGGCATAACAGATCAGCAAGGCGATAAAGGAACCTCTGGTTCGCTTGAAGGCGCAAATGATATCGTTGCTGGTGTTGTACCTGCATTAAGTGATCGCTTAAATGTTAATTTGCCATCTTCGGCAACTAACGCTGCGAGTATTGCATTTAGTGTCGCCAAAATGGCCGATGGTACCGTGCTTGATTTAGAGTTAAGTGCACTTGAGCAAGAGAATAAAGGTGAGATTATTGCCAGTCCGCGCATTACCACCTCTAATCAAAAGTCTGCTTATATTGAGCAAGGTGTAGAAATTCCTTATGTAGAGTCTGCATCAAGTGGTGCAACTACAGTAACATTTAAAAAAGCGGTACTTTCTTTAAAAGTTACACCGCAAATTACACCTGATGATCGTGTGATTCTTGATTTAGAAATAACCCAAGATACCCGTGGTGAAACAGTACAAACTGGTACAGGCGAAGCTGTCTCTATTGATACTCAACGTATTGGTACTCAAGTACTAGTTGATAACGGTGAAACAATTGTATTAGGCGGTATTTACCAACAAAGTTTAATTAGCCGTGTGAGTAAGGTACCAGTATTAGGTGATATTCCGTTAGTTGGTTTCTTATTCAGAAATACATCTGATAGTAATGAGCGTCAAGAGTTACTGATTTTCGTCACACCTAAGATTGTGACTGAGCAGTTGTAAAAAATTGCGAATCAAAAATACCAGCGTTATCGCTGGTATTTTTTTGCCTGTTCTTTAGGTTAACTTCGATTAAGTTATTAATTTCATGCTATAAAAATAAAGCTTCTGCACTAGACTTCAGGAAACGTTATTCTGATTAATAAGGAGAAGTAGAATTTATTTTTAAGAAACTCAGGTTAATTCGTCAACATGACTTGCAACAACTGGTGCATAACTGAGATAATCCTCCGTCAAGTCTCATTAGAGCAAGGTTAAATTATAGGTCGGCTTGAGTTTAAGTCGATAAGGCATACTTTTCATATAAGATTCAGACGTATATAAAATGGCTGAAAAACGCAATATTTTTCTGGTAGGCCCAATGGGCGCAGGCAAAAGCACAATTGGTCGCCATTTGGCCCAAATGCTGCATTTAGATTTCCACGATTCAGATCATGAGATTGAGCAACGCACAGGTGCAGATATTGCCTGGGTGTTTGACGTTGAAGGCGAAGAAGGTTTCCGTCGTCGCGAAGCTCAGGTCATCGCTGACCTTTCGGAAAAGCAAGGTATTGTCCTTGCTACTGGCGGCGGATCTGTACAAAGTAAAGACATACGTAATCATTTGTCAGCTCGCGGTATCGTTGTATACCTTGAGACGACAATCGATAAGCAAGTCGCTCGTACTCAACGCGATAAGCGTCGACCTCTTTTGCAGGTTGATGACCCGCGCGAAGTGCTAGAGAATCTTGCTGATGTTCGTAATCCTTTATACGAAGAGATTGCTGACGTGATTGTTAAGACAGATGAGCAAAGCGCTAAAATAGTCGCAAATCAAATTATTGAGCAACTCGGATTCTAGGTAGGTTTATGCAACAAGTTCAGGTTGAATTAGGTATAAGAAGTTATCCCATTTTTATTGGCCAGAATTTATTGCAGCAAAATGCTTACCTTTCCGATTACCTTTCCGGTAAAAAAGCACTCATAGTCACCAATGACACTATCGCTCCCTTGTACCTGACAACGGCACAACAAGCGATGGCGAGTTGTGCTGACGTGGGTGTTGTTGTGCTTCCTGATGGTGAGAAATATAAAGATCTCACACATCTGGATTTGATATTTTCAGCTTTGCTTGAAAATAACTATGCCCGCGATTGTGTCATAGTTGCATTAGGTGGCGGTGTCATTGGTGACATGGCTGGCTTTGCTGCATCTTGCTACCAGCGAGGTGTTGAGTTTATACAAATTCCAACCACACTGCTTTCGCAAGTTGACTCTTCTGTAGGTGGCAAAACAGCAGTCAATCATCCGTTAGGGAAAAACATGATTGGGGCATTTTATCAGCCTCAAGCCGTGATCATCGATACCGATTGCTTATCAACTTTACCGGCTAAAGAGTTTGCTGCTGGTATGGCTGAAGTGATTAAGTATGGCATTATCTGGGACGCTGAGTTTTTTAGTTGGTTAGAGCAAAATGTAGAGTCACTTAAAGGGCTTGATAATGATGCATTAACTTATGCTATAGCTCGATGCTGCCAAATTAAGGCTGATGTGGTTGCACAAGATGAAACAGAGCGTGGCGTACGAGCTTTGCTTAATTTAGGCCACACCTTCGGACATGCCATTGAAGCTGAAATGGGTTATGGCGTATGGCTTCATGGTGAAGCGGTATCTGCTGGTACAGTCATGGCGGCACTCACGTCATTAAAACTCAATTTAATCTCACAACAAGATTTCGATAGGGTCGTTGCTTTACTGCAAGCGTTTGATTTGCCAGTTGCATCACCAGATTCAATGACATTTGAACAATTCATTGCGCATATGCAGCGAGATAAAAAAGTCCTTGCTGGTCAAATTAGGTTAGTGTTACCCACGTCAATTGGCTCCGCTGACGTTTTTTCAGATGTTGAAACTTCATTATTGGCAGAAGTGATTAGCCAAGTCTAAGTAACGTGTGAGTCTAATGGTGGGCTTGTGGACATTCAACAAACGCTATTGTTACCTTCTCAAGAATCTCTAGTACAGCGATTACAGCACATTGCTAGCTACAGCGAGCAATTGGTACTCTTGTCCGGTGCTAAAGGAGCTGGCAAAACAACCTTAGTTACAGCCCTTGCAAGTGAACTGGATAGTTATAATTCTGCACTCGTAATCTGCCCAATGCATGCAGATAGCGCAGAAATTCGACGTAAAATCCTTGTTCAACTCATTTCATCTCCTATCTTTGATGATGCGCTTCCATTAGCTGATACGTTACTTCGAATACAATCTAGCTTAACTAAGCCTTTACACATCATTATTGATGACGCGCAATACATGCCAAAAGAGCTTTGGGCAGAATGCTTGATTTTGACTCAGTTGCAATGTGCGGGCAAGCCCATTTCGATGACGTTTACCATCGAAACTGATTCACTTGCCGAACTGACTCACGAGCTCACAGACTCAATGCAAGCTTTGCTGCTACATGTTGAGTTAGAGCCTTTATCCTTGGCTGAGCGAGAAGGCTTATATCGCACACTTTTGGTGAGAAGTAATAAAACCCCGTTTATTCCGCGTGAAATTATTCAAGCTCAAATTGAAAAACAATCTGGCACGCCTACCGAAGTGATCAATTTATTGAATAAAGCATTAGAGGACCAACCTGAAGATGTCAAAAAGTGGCCTAAATTTTTGCCTTGGGTCATGGGGTCTGTTGTGTTGTTATTAACTCTTGTTATAGCAAGCTGGTTTATGCTTAAAGAAACTGCAGAAGTGCCAGCAGATAACGTACAGTTTGATAATATTTATTCGCCACCAGAAACGCTTGCGCAGTGGGCTATTTATAATTACGCTGAATTATTACTGCAACCAGTCATTAACGACACGGCTGGCTTGAATCAGGCTGAGGCTGGTTTAAGGCTAGATGCGCTCAAGCCTACTCTTACCGAATTCAATTTTGTGGATATTATGCTGCGAAACAGTGCAGGTAATAACAGTAAGGTGACTGATGAGTACAATGTAAACAGCAATATCTCACAGACAGAAGATGAGCAAAACGTTGAAATAAGTGAAGATGAATTAGCCGCTGACTCAAAGACTTATCAATCACCCGAAGCACGCTCTCAATACATAAATCAAGATGTCCAGCTATCTGAAGTGTCAGAAGGCAAACCGATTGTCGAGAGCGACAAATTAGTCGCTGAAGGTTTATCTAACAATGATAATACGGCGAGTTTATCACTGTTAGAAAAACCTGGTTATACATTGCAAATTGCCAGTGTCCGAGAGGCTAAGTCACTCACTAAAATATTATCTAAATTAGAACGGATTCAAACAGACTCTGCTTATGCCCAACAAGCTCGTTATAAACAGCGTCATATTGTGTTATTTGGGCGGTATGACACAGTAAGTCAGGCACAGCAGCAAGCTGATGAATTACAACAGTCACTAGGTTTATCCGCGCCCTGGGTACGGAAATGGAGTGATTTGACTGGATATGAACTCAAAATAGATTAACCGCTTAAAAAGCCATTAGATTCGATAATTCAAACGATGATTATTACCAATAAAAAGAGTACAATCATCTGCTTTAATTTTGCTAGCAAACGGTATTCATGACTAAAAAGCATAGAGCCTTTCTTAAGTGGGCGGGTGGAAAATTTAAACTCGTTGACGAGCTTGCAAAACACTTACCTCAAGGTAATAGATTAGTCGAACCTTTCGTCGGTGCTGGATCAGTATTTCTTAATACTGATTATGAGGAGTATTTACTCTGCGACATAAACCAAGACTTGATTAATTTATACAATATTGTCAAAGATGATCCTGATACTTATATCGCAGCAGCTAAAGCGATGTTTGTGCCAGAGATGAATGTAAAAGAGCAATATTACCGTATTCGCACTGAATTCAATCAAACTAACGATCCCTTCAAGCGTTCAGTATATTTTTTGTATATGAATCGCCATGGTTTTAATGGCTTATGTCGTTACAACCGCAAAGGCGGCTTTAATGTACCTTTTGGTTCATATAAAAAACCATACTTTCCTGAAGATGAACTTAGGCATTTTTCAATGAAGGCGCAAAAAGCGAGTTTTCATTGTGTAAGTTATGAAAAAGCTTTTGAGATGTCGACTGTTGGGGACGTGATTTATTGTGACCCTCCCTATGCGCCATTATCAACAACGGCAAGCTTTACTACATATGCAGGGCCAGGTTTCAGCTTAGATGATCAAGCCTTACTTGCAAGAGAGTCGCGTCATACCGCACTTGAAAGAGACATTCCTGTTTTAATCAGTAACCATGATATTCCGCTAACACGCGAATTATACCGCGGTGCCAAACTGGCCTCTATTGCGGTGCAGCGTAATATAAGCCAAAAGGGCAATGGCAGAAAGAAAGTGGATGAAATTATGGCCTTGTACGATCACCACTACCAAGAAGTGATTGATTAAGTATTGTATTAATTGTTCTGCTATTGATTCATGAATAGCATGGGAATGGTATTGCTATAGAAAGGACATGAAGGGTAATTGGAACAGGATTACGCTAATACTTGGTTCACGATAAAAATCAAAGATAGAATCATAATGATCGCCAGAGCAATTCCCATAAAAATAAAAGGTAATGGTGAATTACTTTGTTGAAAGTCTCGCTGGCGATTATCTTCTGTCTGCACTCCAAAGAAAGCTGCAACAGTACTCGAAAATACCCGCCAAAAAGACATTAAATGCTATTCGGATTATTAGTGGGCATGTCGCTAATCGGTTTACTCTTGTCGCTGTTGTGTAGTAACTCGAGTAAGTCTAAAAAATGAAACTGGCTTGAGCGACTCTTACCCGTAACCCAATCTCCCCAACTCACATTGTCAGACTCGACAGCACAACGATTATTAGGGTGGCTGCTAGGTAGGCTGGAATTGTAGGTAACGTTTTCTGTACAAGCACAGTTGTCAGCCAACAATGGATTGCTATTATCCGACATGACAAAATAGGCAACTAACATTAATGCGCTGGTTGAAAATAAGCTTACTACAGGTTTTAGCGTCACCTTACCTGTTTGGTGGGTGCTCATTTTTGACTGACTGCACATCATAAGGGCTATCCTTGTCTTATACTTTCAGAATTAACACAATAAAAAATGTTTAGTGACGTTCTAATAGAGACTTAGCAACTGACTTGGTAGTCGCTTTATAACTATAACATCGCGAAAAACACAGTGACGTAGGTCGCATTATAGCAAATTTGTATAGTTAATGAACATCACTCTCATGTGATCTGGATCAATTTAATACTTACAGATTATGAAAATTTACGTTTATTGACAATAACAACCTTTTATTACGCTTTGCGACTAGAGCGAATAAGCTTCAGGGGGTAAAATACGGTCACTTTTAATTGCTTCGAGAAGACTATGCGTCCATTTTTGATTGCCCCATCTATTTTATCTGCCGATTTCGCCCGTTTAGGTGATGATGTTAAAGCCGTTTTAGATGCCGGTGCTGACGTTGTTCATTTTGATGTAATGGATAACCACTATGTACCAAATTTAACAATCGGTCCTATGGTTTGTCAGGCGCTTCGTGATTATGGCATTACCGCTGATATTGATGTGCACTTAATGGTTAAGCCTGTAGATCGTATCATTCCAGATTTTGCTAAAGCAGGTGCTTCAATTATTACTTTTCATCCAGAAGCGACGGAACATCTTGATCGTAGTTTGCAATTAATTAAAGAATCAGGCTGTAAGGCTGGCTTAGTATTTAACCCTGGAACGCCATTACATTATCTTGACCATGTAATGGATAAATTAGATGTGATTCTGCTTATGTCAGTCAATCCTGGCTTTGGCGGTCAATCATTTATCCCATCTACGTTAGATAAACTTAAACAAGTTCGCGAAAAAATTGATGCCAGTGGATTTGATATTCGTCTTGAAGTGGACGGTGGCGTAAAAGTGGATAATATTGCCGAAATTGCAGCGGCAGGCGCAGATATGTTTGTCGCAGGTTCTGCTATTTTTAATCAGCCTGATTATAAAACCGTGGTTGATGAAATGCGTACCGAGCTTGCTAAAGTAGACGCGTAGTATGGCTGATTTTTCTAGCATAAAAGCCATTGCGTTTGACTTAGACGGCACGCTAATTGATAGTGTGCCCGATTTAGCCGCCGCGACCCAAGCGACACTTGCTGAGTTAGCATTGCCAAGTTGCACCGAGCAGCAAGTGAGAAACTGGGTTGGCAATGGTGCTCAAGTATTAATGCAGCGTGCGTTACTCAATGCTGAGCAACAAAAAGGGTGTGACATAGGTGTACAACTTGAAAATGTCATGCCTATTTTTATGAAGCATTACGAATTACACCTACAAAAACACAGTAAGTTATATGCTGGAGTGTTAACCGTGCTCAGCAAACTTAATGCTGCAGGCTACCCACTGGCGATTGTGACAAATAAACCTTATCGGTTTACTATCCCGTTGTTAGAAGCATTTGGTATAGCCGACTTATTTGGTCTGGTGTTAGGTGGCGACTCGCTGGATAAAATGAAACCCGATCCTTTGCCTTTAACGCATATTTTGGACAAATGGCAGCTCGAACCTCAACAGCTGTTGATGGTAGGGGATTCAAAAAATGACATATTAGCAGCGAAAGCCGCAGGCGTAACCTCAATAGGCTTGACCTATGGGTACAACTACGGTGAAGATATTGGTCTGAGCGGACCCACTGCGGTATGCGAACAATTCAATGAAATTTTAGCCTTATTAACTAATTCGGCAGAATTCACAGCTAAATCAATGGAGCAATAAAACAAATGACTGCAAAACCTATCGTGTTTAGTGGCGCTCAACCTTCAGGCGAGCTAAGTATTGGTAATTACATGGGCGCGCTACGTCAATGGGTTGGTATGCAAGACAGCCACGATTGTATTTATTGTGTTGTTGATTTACATGCGATTACCGTTCGCCAAGATCCTGAAAAGTTACGAGCGGCATGCTTAGACACACTAGCCATTTATCTCGCTTGTGGTATCGACCCTGAGAAAAGTACCGTCTTTTTACAATCTCAAGTACCACAACATACGCAGTTGAGCTGGGCATTAAACTGTTACACCCAAATGGGTGAGCTTAACCGCATGACACAGTTTAAAGATAAATCGCAAAAGCATGCTAATAACATTAATGTTGGTTTGTTTGACTACCCTGTATTAATGGCGGCAGATATCTTGCTTTATCAAGCAAATGAAGTGCCTGTAGGCCAAGACCAAAAGCAACATTTAGAGCTAACACGTGATATTGCAACGCGTTTCAATAATGCTTATGGCGACACATTTGTTGTGCCTGAGCCATTTATTCCTGAAACCGGCGCTCGTGTCATGTCGCTGCAAGAGCCAACGAAAAAAATGTCTAAGTCAGACGAAAACCGTAATAACGTGATTGGTTTACTTGATGATCCTAAAGCGATTATGAAGAAAGTGAAAAAAGCGATGACAGATAGTGAAGAGCCGCCTGTTGTTCGTTTTGACGTTGAAGAAAAGCCAGGTGTATCAAACTTATTGAGCTTGATGTCAGGTTGTAACGGTCAGTCAATCGAGTCAATTGAAAAAGACTTTGAAGACAAAATGTATGGACACTTGAAAGTTGCAACAGGTGAAGCTGTTGTTGCTATGCTAGAACCTATTCAAGCACGTTTTCGTGAAATCAGAGCGGATGAAGACTACCTAAATGCAGTCTTTAAAGCGGGAGCTGAAAAAGCGCAGGCTCGAGCTGAAGAAACAATCAAAAAAGTTTACGAAAAAATCGGAATGATTGTGTAACGTTCAATCGATTAATAAAAAAGCCAGCTTAATGCTGGCTTTTTTATTGGTTAGTCACCAGAGTGAGATTGCCTTTTTAGCCATTGAATAAAGCTTGCTAAAGCTGGTTCGTGTTGTCTGCGTTGTTTACAGCTAAAGTTAAAATTAAAACCCGTTAAAATGTCTGGTAAATCCAATGCAACAAGCCTTCCTGCTGCAATATCTCCTTTAACCATAAAGTCAGAGGCAAGTGCGATTCCTTGATGAGCAATCGCAGCTTCAATGGCCATCAAAACGTGGCTAAAAATATGTTGTTGTTTTTTGTCGCTGTCGTCGACTTTATTGACGGTATGCCAGCGCTGCCAATCAATGCCTAATTCTCCTTCATCGACGGTGAGTAAGGTTGCCGAAGGTAAAGCGGCGATTAACTCTTGAGGTGATGCATTGGGTTTATTTAGCCATTGTTGCAGGTAATCAGGACTGGCTACAGCAATTAATCGCTCTTTATGCAAGGTAAGGTGCATATAGCCATTTTGATTTGATTGCCCAGTAATAAACATATCAGCGACATTATCACTGAGTTGTGGGTCGCTGGTGATCATATCCAAACGGATTTGAATATGCGGGTGCTGCTGACGGAACTCACTCAGCCTAGGAATAAGCCACTTAATGGCAAACGAGCTGTAAACGGCTAATCGTAACTGCTGGTTACCGTCACCTGTAATTTGTAAGCTGACCTCTTCAAGAGCATTAAAGGTGCTTTCCAATTGTAGTGATAATTGGGCTCCTTTGTCTGTTAGCTGTAATTGCCTTGTACTGCGTAAGAATAATTGCTCACCATAATAAGATTCTAACTGTTTAATTTGATGAGATACCGCACTTTGACTGATGCAAAGCTCTTCTGCTGCACGGGAAAAGTGTTGTAATCGAGCAGCTGATTCAAACACTTGCAATGAACGTAATGGTGGTAGTTTTCTCATTTACTTAGCTAGAAAATTGAATCTTATTTATTACCTTAATTCATTATTGTTTAGTATTCATCATTTTTAATCATGTAAAGGTCTAGTTATTATGCCATTTTGAGAAGCGGTGAGGTGACGATGAAGTCTCCAGTCATTTTTGCACTAATCATACTGGTGCTTGGCAATATCTTTAGCGCGTTATATGACGTATCCATCAAGTGGTTACCAGATAATGCAGATATCATTACCTTTTTATTATTACGACAATGCGGCAGCGTATTGATGTTATTGCCAATATGGTTCATGGCGAGAAAGCCTGTTACAGGCCACTTTAAATTACAGTTAGTGCGTTCTCACTTAGGGGTTATAACGTCAATTACCTTAGTGGTTGGCTTAGTTTCATTGCCATTAGCTACCGTCAGTTCATTATTTTTTTCAGCGCCGATTATGATTACTGTACTAGGCTATGTTTGGCTTAAAGAGCAGATCAGTTTGACCCAATGGTGGATTACTTTACTGGGATTTATTGGCGTGCTGATTTTGTTACGGCCATCAAATATCGAATGGGCAGGCCTGCTAGTTCTCGTTGCTGCAGTGACGTTTTCAATGAATCAAATTGCATTAAGAAAGCTACCAAAGCAAGAATCACCATTAGTGACATTACTGCTTTATAATTTATTGACTATTCCAGTATTGTGTGTGGCGGGAGCCTGTATCGGCTTTGGGGACGTGACGATGGCATTAATTGGCTTATCGCTGATTAGTAACAGCTTTTTATTGGCGTATCACTTTTGCTGTATTGTTGCTTACCGTAGTGCGAAAGCGAGTGATATTGCCGTAGCTGAATACTCAGGGTTACTATTTTGCGTGCTATTTGGCTGGTTATGGTTTGATGAATGGCTTGATGGGATGAGTTGGCTGGGGGCCAGTTTAATTGTACTACCGACAGTACTATTACCTTTAATACTTGCCTGTGTTCGTAGGCTGCAACGTAAGTCGGTATCTGTATTAAATTAACCTATATTAATCGAATGGGTTTACCCTATAGATAAAAAAACACCGCAATGTATTTGCGGTGATTTTTATTGTGGTCTGTCGTTGTAGGAGTCAATTCATATTTAAGGGTCGATATATTCGAAAACCTTAATCACTTTCCTTACACCAGAAGTATTGCGGGTGATTTCCACTGCAAGATCAGCTTGATCTCGGGGAATGATGCCCAATAGAAATACCTCCCCATTTTCTGTGACCACTTTTACTCTCGTCATGTCTAACGTTTTTTCATTTAACATGCGAGTTTTTACCTTGGTGGTGATCCAAGTGTCATTGCTGCGAGTTGTGAATGAGGTTGGGTTACCAATCCGAATTTGATTATGTAACTTACCGCCAATTTCAAGCTCTTGAACGACTTTAACCGCTTTATCACGCAACATAGAGTTAGGTGACTGGCCAATCATCAATACATTACTGTTCAATACTACGCCAGTAATATTGGTTTGTTTATGAATATCTTGATGCTTAGCTAATGCACTTGTGATTTCAAAGTCGGCATTGGTATCACTGATTTGCGTAGACATACTACGCTCATCATTGGCCATCTTAGCTCCACCGACAGCACCAACCATAACAACACCAGCACAACCTTGAAGCAGGAATAATGTTGCTATGATAAGAACTGCTTTTATCATGCTTGCTCGTCCTGCGGGAACAGAGTGCGGTCGATATTGTCACATAGGCAGTGAATGACTAATAAATGCACTTCTTGAATACGAGCAGTAACGTTAGATGGTACACGTACTTCTACATCACCAGCACTCATTAAGCCGGCCATTGCACCACCATCTTTACCTGTTAGTGCAACAATCGTCATATCACGGCTAAGTGCAGCTTCCATGGCTTTAATGACGTTACCTGAGTTACCACTTGTTGAAATGGCTAATAAAATATCACCAGGTTGGCCTAATGCCATAATCTGCTTTGAGTAAATTTCATCATAGCTATAATCATTAGCGATTGCTGTGATGGTTGAAGTGTCACAACTTAGTGCAATTGCCGGTAAAGGAGGACGTTCAATTTCGTAGCGGTTTAATAGTTCCGCAGAAAAATGTTGTGCATCGCCAGCACTACCACCGTTACCACATGCTAAAATTTTATTACCGCTTAATAAGCATTGAACCATCATTTCAGCCGCTTTCTCAATCGACTCTGGTAAGGCTTCAGCTGCATCAATTTTAGTTTGAATTGATTCGGTGAAACTGTCTTTAATACGCTCTAACATGATAAATCCTTACTCGGTAATGTGATGCTGCTTACATATAATCTCGATTCTGGCAGCATTATAGCTAAATTTAATAAGTTAAAAACACCCTTGGAGCCATTGGATATCGGCTCCATTGATGGCAATCACATCAAAGCGGCATGGCGCATTGATTTTATGTGTTTGTAAATAATGTTCAGCAGCTTTTCTAATGCGTGATATTTGAGCTGTAGATACAGCATTTAAAGCACCTCCAAACTGAGTGGATGAACGGTATTTCACTTCAATAAACACCCAATATTGGTTATCACGCATAATTAAATCAATTTCGCCAAAACGATAGCGCTGATTTTGAGTCACAAACTGTAGACCTTGTTGCTCAAGGTAAGTTCGCGCTTGTGTTTCTGCATGCTGACCTGGATTGATGAATGTCATTGTTTTTTCATCGATATCATAGCGGACGTAGCTTTCCTCGCTGGTATTTGCCCCAGCTTAATTTACGTTCTATGACGCCGTCTTTGTCGACAGATAATGCGCCACTTCGACCATTAAACTGATAACCAGGAAAAGCGCGCATTTGGGCTAAACGATTAACCAAATCCAATGAGTCATAGCCCATGATATATAAACGCTTTTGACCATTATTCCACTGGCTCCATAATGTGTTAACCATAGTGGTTTCAGCATTTGAGCTCATTAACCAAGGAATATCGCTGATCATTAAATTATTGAGTTCTTGTGCTGATTGAGTCGAGTTACCACTGAGCCGACTTCGGCTGGTGGTATACAAGGCAACAGGATCAGCAAAGACGCTGAAGTTAACATCTAAGAAGGGCTTAAGTAGGACTAAGTCTTTAGCTGCCGAAATCATATAAATGGCATCAATATCACGACGCGAACGAAAATCCGCTTCTAAGGTATTACCAATGAGCTCTTTCATTCTTGCTATACGAGCTTGGCTATCTTTAACGCCTAAGGCTTCTTGCACGGTGACTTTCATTTGATCGCCGCCATCATAGTAATGGATTTCGGCGTTCTCTTCCGTTAGCGCTAACCACTTTTCATTGAAGCTTGCAGCCATTCGCTTACCCGTTGAATCGTTGCTTACCAGTAATAAAGGTAAGCTAATTCCGTCATCAAATAGGCGTTGTGCGGCATCACTGGCTTCTTGGGCTGGCGACAACGCAAAATAAAATTGGTCGTTATTCGGTGTAAAGGTTTCTGTTTGATTCAAATACAGTTGTGGAATCGTCATCAAACCTTGCTCGTTTAATGCCTGCATTTCTTCAACAGCATTGGGTAGCAGTGGCCCAATCACAAATTCTGCACCGGCGGCAACGGCCTCTTGATAAGCTTGTTCAACCCCTAAGTTAGTATCAAAAAAGTGTAGCGTGATTTGATCGTCATAAGCAGCCATGTAACTTGCAAGTATGCCTTGCCTGATTGGTTCGGCAACTGCGGCGCGGCGCCCGGTTAATGGCAGTAACACTGCAATATTTTGCGGTTTATAAGGTTGAGCATTCAACGCTTTTTCTAAATCTGAAGGTAATTTTGCCGCCCCAGGGTGATTTGGGTTAGATTGCTGCCATTGGCCTAAATAACGCACTAACTGGGATGGATCGACCGCATAATGTTTAGCGATATAGGCAAGTTGTAACCAACCCGAAAAGGTTGGATTTTTACCATCTCGCATAAAGCTTTTAATGGTTTCTTCATGCAAAGGCTGCAACGTACGCCAAATGGTGTCATTGACTTCAAAGGCTTGCTCTTTCGGAAGATAAAGGCTCAGGGAGCTAAGCTGGCGTAATTCATCAATCGGTTGTTTAGTTTGATTAAATAGCCGCGCTTTATATTGATGATAAGTAACACGTTGCCAGTTCGGTAATTGCCATTGTTCAGGATAGTTCAATATTGCAAGTGCATCAGCATCTGAGCGAGTCAGCTCAGCCACTCTTGCAGACAAGTAAAGCCACTCAGCCTGAAGTGTTGGCTCAGGTTGTAAATTGGGCTTCATTGAAGTCAAAAGCTTATCAGCAGCACTTACATTAGAGTCATTAATGTAAGCGTGAGCTGCTAAAAGCAAATACCTATCTCGCTCTTGAGGCTGCTGACTATTACTTGCCTCAGATAAATAGGTATTAGCCGTTTGCGTTACTGTTGCTAACGAACTATCAATAGCTTGTTTATTTTCAGTAGTTTGAGTCGCACAGCCAAATAATACACTTGATAAAATAGCTGCGAAAACGAATTTTGTTGTAATCAGTCTTTTTAACACAGGGCTTCACTCTGGTAAGATGCTGTCTCTAGTTTAACCTGCTCTTTCACTTGGCGAAAGTCCAGATGAGATTCAATACAGAGGTAGTTATGGACCTATCGGTCGCACTTTATATCGTTCCCACTCCTATTGGTAACTTAGGGGATATTAGCAACCGCGCGATTGAGGTATTAAATCATGTCTCATTAATCGCCTGTGAAGACACACGCCACAGCGGAAAACTATTAAGTCACTTTGGCATAGAAACACGTAAAACAGCCTTGCATGACCATAACGAACGTGACCGAGCTCAGTGGATTATTCAAAAATTAGGTAACGGCGAGGCCGTTGCATTAATTTCTGACGCTGGCACACCGCTCATATCCGATCCTGGTTACCACTTAGTTAAACAAGTGCGAGAGGCAGGTTTTAATGTGATCCCACTTCCAGGTCCTTGTGCTGCGATAACTGCATTAAGTGCATCAGGACTTCCGTCAGATCGATTTTCATTTGAAGGTTTTTTACCATCAAAAGAAAAGGGGCGATTAGATAAACTGGCAGCGCTCAAAGAAGATCCGCGTACATTAATTTTTTACGAATCACCGCATCGTATTGTGCACAGCTTGGAATCAATCGTGACAGCATTAGGCGGCGAGCGTGAAATTGTGATGGCACGTGAAGTCACTAAAACATTCGAAACATTTTTATCCGGCCCAGCAGCCGATGTGTTGCAGAACGTCAAAGATGATCCTAATCAGCAGCGCGGTGAAATTGTATTAATGTGTCATGGCCATCGCACAGAAGCCGAGTCAGAGTTTTCAACCACTGTCATAAATACCCTTAAAATTCTTTGCCAAGAATTGCCCTTAAAAAAAGCGGCGGCATTAACAGGGCAAATTTATGACATTAAGAAAAACGCTCTTTATAAGCATGGTTTAGAAATCGGTTTATAACGAAAGCTACTTTATAAAACTTGCTTAAAAATGGCTGCTGTTAATCAAATGGGTTAACACAGCCATTTTTAGTTGGTGTGTTGTTTATGCTTAGGCTATAATCCGCGCCGAGTTGGCCAGACAGTTGCTGCGTTCGCAAGAACGGGGAGGAAAGTCCGGGCTTCAAAGAGCAGGATACCAGGTAACGCCTGGGCGGTGTAAACCGACGACAAGTGCAGCAGAGAGAAGACCGCCAACTTCGGTTGGTAAGGGTGAAAGGGTGCGGTAAGGGCGCACCGGGCCACTGGTAACAGTTGGTTGCAAGGTAAACTCTATCCGAAGCAAGACCAAATAGGGTCCCGTATGGCGCTGCTCGCGTTGGGACCGGGTAGGTCGCTTGAGCCTGTGAGCGATTGCAGGCCTAGATGAATAACTGTCCACGACAGGACCCGGCTTATCGGCCAACTCACCTAATTTAACTAAAGGCCTCACAGCAATGTGAGGCCTTTAGTTTTTTAGGGCGCAGATTAGCTCGGCTCATTAGCATCAGTATCTTTATCGTTTTTAGAGAGTCGTCACCTATCCTCTTTTTATTTCATGCTAATTTTGAGCACATCTTAAAGAGGAGTCCCCCCATGAAACGTCCCGTCATTCTCGATTGCGATCCTGGTCATGATGATGCCATCTCGCTGATCCTTGCATTAAGTTCAGACCAATTAGATGTGCTCGCAGTGACAACCAGTGCTGGTAATCAAACACAAGCCAAAACGCTCAATAATACCTTACGCATTTTAACCTTGTTAGGACGCCAAGATATTCCTGTTGCCTCAGGTTCACCTAAGCCATTGGCGCGCAATCTCATTATTGCTGACAATGTTCATGGTGAGTCAGGGCTAGATGGGCCAGTATTACCCGATCCTAGTTTTGCCCCCGTTGAGCAAACCGCCATTGAATTGATGGCTGAAAAAGTCCGTCAATCAGCAACGCCAGTGACTTTAGTACCAACAGGTCCTCTGACCAATATTGCCATTTTTTTAACGGCGCACCCAGAGCTGCACACAAACATAAAAGAGATAGTATTGATGGGCGGGGCTGCTAGCGAAGGCAATTGGACGCCTGCTGCCGAGTTCAATATTTTTGTTGATCCTGAAGCGGCTGATATTGTATTTAAAGCTGGCGTTCATGTCGTGATGTGTGGGTTAGATGTGACTCATAAAGCACAAATCATGGATGAAGATATTGAACGTATTCGTGACATTGGTAACCCGATATCTCAATGCGTGGCCGAATTATTAGATTTCTTTATGATTTACCACCGTGATCCTAAATGGGGGTTTACTGGGGCGCCACTTCATGACCCTTGTACCATTGCTTGGATGTTACAACCTGAATTATTTACAGCGACTGACTGTTGGGTCGGCATTGAAACTAAAGGCGAGTACACCCAAGGAATGACTGTGGTAGATCGCTACCACTTAACCAGTAATCCACACAACGCGAAAGTGATGTTTGATATTGACCGACTTGCATTTGTAGATTTTATTATCAATTGCCTAAGTAAATATTCTCAAAAATAGGCAAGATATTGTCACTATTTTTTATCAATGATCAGTGACTTGCCATGTCAATCACTGAGGAAACCTTTTGATGAACACATTATTAGTTGTGGGCAGTGCTAATGCCGATCATGTATTAGCGTTTAGTACGCTACCCAAACCTGGCGAGACTTTGATGAGCCAGCAATATCGATTAGAACTTGGTGGTAAAGGGGCTAATCAAGCTGTTGCTGCAACAAGATTGAAAACACCAAAGCAGCAGGTTGAATTTATCTGTGCGCTGGGTGATGACGGTAATGCCAAGTTGATGCGGGATGCTTGGCAAAGTGACGGCGTGATATTATCTGGCTGTTATGATATTGCTGGACAAAATACTGGTACAGCAATGATTTTTGTCAGTGAGAAAGGTGAAAATAGTATTGGTGTGGTTGCTGGAGCAAATGCTTGCTTAACGCCTGCGCATATTGTGCAGCAACAAAGACTGTTTGACCTTGCCAGTTATTTACTCATTCAGCTAGAAACTCCAATAGATACTGTGGCGACAGCGTTAAGGCTTGCTAAACAGCACGATTGCACCACCATACTCAATCCTGCGCCTGCAGCGACTTTACCATCAGAATTACTGAGTTTGGTAGACATCATTACGCCTAATGAAACTGAAGCACAAGCGCTTACGGGTATTACGGTTACTGATACACATTCTGCCGCTCTTGCGGCGAACAAGTTGCATCAGTATGGCATTGGCACGGTCATTATCACTCTAGGGAGTCAGGGCGCTTATGTCAGTGTGCAAACTGATTCTGAGCGATACAATCGACTAATAGCCGCTTTTCCTGTCACTGCAATTGATACCGTCGCTGCAGGTGACACTTTTAATGGCGCATTAATGGTGGCATTAGATGAAGGGCTTAGTATGATTGAAGCGGTGAGTTTTGCCAACCAAGCATCGGCGATTGCGGTGACTAGGCATGGCGCTCAACGAGGTATTCCTTATCGAGCTGAGCTGTAGCTAATTGATAATCTTAAATCGCTAAACTAATGTGCATATAAAGAATAAATGCTATTGTATTCAATCACCTTTATAGAGGTGGTTGAATATGTAGCTGAAGAGTTGCGCTATGTTGTAAGCCTCTATTTAAAGCTGAAGTAAGAGCAAGTTAGGGAATAGGCTCTTGGTTTTGTCACCAATGAAATAAGAATGACAGAGAATGGACTCAATATGACCTCAAATCGTACTCAAATGATTGAGCTAATCGAGCAAGACAAAATAGCTGAACATCATCTCAATCAGGCGTTGCAGCTAAGTGGTGTAACGCCTAATACTCAACGCTGGTTTCAATTCGTGAATCAATTACTTGCTTGGTTTGGCGGGTTAGCATTGATGTTTTCTGTGCTGTTTTTTATTGCCTATAACTGGCATGAAATGGGTAGATTCGCCAAATTCATGCTTGTTGAAGTGCTGATTGTTTTATCTGTTATTGGTTATTACTTTTTAGATAAAAAAGCGCGAAAAACTCTGCAAACTGAAGGCTCCGCTTTATCAGAACCCTCCAAGGCACCTTCTTCAATCGTAAGCCAATTTAAAGTCAGCGATACCGTTGCCAAAATCCCTTTGTTAATGGCGTCGATTTTCTTCGGGGTATTACTGGCGTTATTTGGGCAGACATATCAAACAGGTGCCGATCCTTGGCAGTTATTTTTTAATTGGGCATTGCTGATTATTCCTTGGGTCATCATAGGTCGCTTAAGTGCATTGTGGATGGTATGGATAGGCTTACTCAATTTAGCAGTACTACTTTATTTTCTTGAGTTTGGCGGGGTAGGACTTTTTGGGCATAAAGACTTAAATGCGCTCTGGAGCGTCTTTAGTATCAATGCCATAGCATTATTGTGTTGGGAGCTTATGAGCCGCCGATATACTTGGTTAACTGTTCGCTGGGCACCAAGAGTATTAGCGTCAGTCAGTGGTTACAGTATTACTTGGCTGACATTATTGGTTATCGTAGATGCCAATTATATAGGTGTAAGTCGCTATGACTTGAGTGGTGAAAATCTCGTTCCTGTGATTGTGTGGCCAATATGGGTTGGCTTAATGTACATCGCCTATCGACGCTTTCGGCAGGATTTATTTATGCTAGCTGGCACCTTGTTATCGGCCAACATCATTATTATCAGCTTTTTAACGACGCACCTACTAAATGATATTCATGAGTTGGGCTTTTTGTTGATGTCGTTCACCACGATTGGAATGGCGGCGGGGTCGGCAATGTGGCTACGAAATATCAATAAGGAGTGGCAATCATGAAGCAGTCACTCTCTAATACTAATAAGCCAATCCATGGGCTTTGGCAATTACTCATACAGCATCAATTGGTTATGGGGGAAGCGCCAGAAAAACCTGAAATTACATCACCTTGGTTTGTGAAGTTATTACTCGCAATAGCGGGCTGGTTTGCAGCATCATTCTTTTTAGGGTTTGTCGCATTGGGGTTAGAGTTTATCTTCGATGAAGATTTAGGCCCTTACATAATGGGAGCCGTGTTGGTGCTGGTGGCCTATGTATTACTTTTAAAAATTCGAAATGAGTTTTTAGAGCATCTTGCATTAGCGTTGAGTTTTTGCGGGCAAATATTATTGGTATATGGCTTTATTCAACATACTAACGATGATGTTAGTTGGTTAATGGCCACAGTGTTACAGCTTAGTTTACTGTTCATGATGCCGAATGATATTCATCGTTTTTGCTCAGCATTTATTGCAGGGTGCTGTTTGATGGTGACGTTAGCCTTGTTTCACCTGCCGTTTATTGGTGGCGGTGTGGTGCTGATGGTTGCGTGCTGGTTATTATTAAATGAGTTCAATCTATCAAAAAAACCAATGTTTGCCGGGTTATCACGTCATAAACGTCCCATTGCATATGGCTTGTTATTATCACAAGTTTTGCAGTCTAGCTTAATGGCATTTCAATACCATTGGTACAAGGATATCGGCGCTTCGGTCAGTCAAGGGTTTTACACCGCTCCTTGGATGGGGAATGTACTATTGGCATTCGTGTCACTGTATGTGGCGCAAACGATACTGAGTCGTCATCCTGAATTATCCCAAAAACTGCGTTACTGGATATTCGCCGTTATCGTTATTATTTCGGTGCTATCGTTTGAAGCGCCAGGAATTAACGTTGGTATCTTGTTGCTCATTTTAGGTTTTTCAGCCAGTAATTACTTATTAATGGGAGTAGGGATTACCGCTCTACTGAGCTTTATATCTGCTTATTATTACTTTTTACACTACACCCTTTTTGAAAAGTCGATAACCCTCATCGTGATGGGATTAGTCCTGCTAGGTATACGTTGGTTTTTACTTAAATCCAGTTGGCTAAACGGTGCTGAGGCGAGTATCAATAATGTTGTCAAGGAGTCGGCGAGTGAATAAGTTAATCCAATTGTTGAGTCATCATCAGACACGCTTACACAAAACCCTGTTATTTGGCACCTTAGTCATCATATTAGGGTTAGTGAATTGGCAAATTTATCAAAAAGAGCAACATCTTGCTCATGGCACCAAAGTCTATCTTGAGTTAGCTCCTGTTGATCCTCGCTCACTTATGCAGGGGGACTACATGGCGCTGCGGTTTAAAATCGCAGATGATATTCGAGCAGCATTAAAGCATGCTCAAGCGCAATCAATTGAAGCTGCGAAATCCAATCAAGGCGTTTCAGATACACAAAGTCATTCAGTAGCTAGCAGTGAAGAGCAAAACATTGAGATAACAAGTGAACAGTGGCAATCACTCCCCAATAGTGATGGTTATGTCATTGTCAAAATCGATGAAAATCATATCGCCCATTTTCAGGCTATTGCAGATGCTCCAGATGACGGCAAGAGTAATGCAAAAAGCAGCGGTATAAGCAGTGCTGAAGATATCGAGCAAACTCTGAGTTCAAATCCGCTACGGATACAGTATCGAGTGAGGCAAGGGCAAATCAAATTTGCCACCAACGCTTTCTTCTTTCAAGAAGGTCACGCCAGTGTATATGAAGCCGCTGATTACGGTGAGTTTCGAGTTAACAGTAATGGGGAGCCGCTATTAACGGCCATGTATGATGCCGACTTGAAGAAGCTTGAGTATAGAGAGGAAGGCGGCGAGCAAGAAAGTAACAACTGATAATAGATTGAACTTTGTTGATTCAGCTTATTAGTGATCTAGTTGTTTACCGATAGGCGCAGGAAATCGTTGCCTTACTGGTAACCTGCTGATGCTTACTTCGGAAAATTATCTTGAAGATAATGGGCGATTTTATTGGATATCGTCACTAGTTCATCACGAAGCCAAGTATGGGCGGGGTCTTGGTTTTGCTTTTTAAGCCAGATGAGATAATTAGAGACTTTTTTATATTCAAATGGTGGTTGAAACACCTGTAGTTTTAGCTGTTCTTTAAACTGTAACGCTAACGACAGTGGTACGGCGCTGACAAACTCGGTTTGGCTGACCATTAATAAGTTACTGAACAGTGAGCGTCCGTGATATGCGACTTTGCGTTTGGTGAGGTCTAAATTAGTGTAGTGGCTCAGGCTATACAGATGGTTACGAGTTCTTTCCAACACTGCATGGGACTCTTGCATGTATTGTTGCTCTGAAATACTCCCCTTAATTCTCGGGTGGCCCTCTCTGCATATCACCACAAATTCACTATCAAATAATTTTAGGCTCTCAAAGCTTGGATTTTCAGACGGTAAAATATCAATCATCAAATCGAATTTTTGTTGCTGTAATGCTTCGAAAAAGCCTTCGTCATTATCCATTTGATCATAGACTTCTAGCGAGATTTCTTTATTTTCGAGCAGTGAAAACTGCGTTAACAATACCCCTTGTAAATGCTCTGGCGCGGTGATCACGTATCGGCGCTGAGAGGTAGCAGGATCGAATTTTCCAAATGAGGTAAATACGTCATTCAGCTGATGTATCGGATCTTGTATTTGCTGGTACAAGTTAGTGGAGTAACTCGTGGGAATAACCCCTCGTCCCTTTCTGATAAATAATTCTTGCCCAACTTCTTCTTTCAGTCGGCCTAACATGGTGCTCACCGTTGATTGATTGGTGTTCAGATGCTCTGCTGCTTTACTCAAGCTGCCATGTTCCATCACTTTAGAAAACACGGCGAGTAAATTGAAGTTAGGAATATCATTATTCATGTTTTTCAAGCTCTCTCTTTTAACACATCATCACTAACACATCACCAATGATATATCGTAATTACGATATTATGAAATCGTAACAGCTTATATATCAATCATTATGCCTGAATTAATATTTAGTAAAAGGAAAGTTCATTTAAATACAAAAATTGAGGTATCGTATGACTTCTAAGTTGAAAAAGTTCTTACTTCCTGTAGCGATAAGTGCAGCTTTAGTTCCTGTATCTGCCGCCTTTGCTACCCCTACCGTTGAAGCTACATCTACAACAGGCCAAGCATTACAAACTAGCTCTGCTGCTCATTACCAAAATATTAACTTTGATAAACGTTACAACAATGGCGTGTTATTTGAGCATGAATCTAATCTATTCTGGGGTAAAGGCGAGCGCATCAAAGTGCTTTCTACCACAGGTGAAACTCTGGCTTTTGTCGAAGCATCTTCGCATGTTCATGATGCACTAACTAAGCACAGTCGCAAGATGGATCAAGCAATTATCCAAGTCGATGACAACGTCTACCTTGGTTACGGTTTTGGTCTTGATACTCCCGTTATGATTGAAGGTGATGACGGTATTATCATCGTTGATCCCGGTGAGTCAGTGCAAATGGCTGAATCAGTTAAGGCGCAGTTTAGAAAAATCACTGACAAGCCTGTTAAAGCCATCATTTACTCACACAACCATATTGACCATATCTCAGGTGTTCGTGCTTGGGCGACTGACGAACAAGTCGACTCTGGTGAAATACTCATTATTGCACAGGAAGGCTTAACGGCTGCTGTGGCTAACTGGTCTTCAAACCTAGGTACATTGTTTGGGCACAGAACATCTTACACCGGTGCTAAGCACGTTGAAGAAGGTGAACACGGTACCGTGAACGATGGTTTAGGTCCTCGCTTTATGCAAGGCGATATTTCATTTATTGAGCCAAACCTCACCTTAAAAGATCGCTTAGACATCACCATTGCAGGTGTTGAACTGCAAATTGTCAATGTGCCATCAGAAACCAAAGATGAGGTGGTTGTTTACTTACCTAAGCAAAAAATCCTTCACGCAGCTGAAGTATTACAAGGTGAGAACTTCCCTAACTTGCACACCATTCGTGGTACTAAATTCCGCGACCCAGCAATGTGGTTCAAGGGCATCGATGTTATGCGCAAGTTTGACACCGAAGTGATGATTAACTCTCACGGTCGCCCTGTTGAAGGTAAAGCCGCGGTAGAAAATGTATTAACCGCTTATCGTGATGCGATTCAGTACACCCATGACCAATCTATTCGCTACATGAATAAAGGCATGACACCTGATGAGTTGGTTGAGGTGGTTAAGTTACCTAAGCATTTAGCTGAGCACCCTTGGTTAGGTGAGCACTACGGCACCGTTGCTCATGCTGTTCGTCAGATTTACGTGGGATATGTTGGCTTTTTTGAAGCAGATCCATGGCAACTAGAGCCTATGGCATATGAGCAACGTGCTAAAGCATTTGTTGAGCTAATGGGCGGTCGTGACAACATTATTAACACGGCGAAAGCGGCGATTAAAGCTGAAAACTACACCTTTGCAGCTGAAATCCTGTCATACCCAATCACAGTGAATAAGCAAGATACTGAAGCACGTGAGTTAAAGGCGCAAGCCTATAAAACCTGGTCGGCTAATCAAGTCAATATTAACTGGCGTAACTGGGGACTGAATGCCGCTGCGGAATTAGAAGGCACACGTGACTTCTCTAACATGATTAGCTTTGCATCAGTTGACGTGCTTACTGCACTTCCAAGCGAACAGATCTTTGACATGATGACAGCCACGCTTATCGCTGAAAAAACGCTCGATGTTGAAATGGCGATGACATACAACTTTGCTGACACCAAAGAGTCAATCACCATTGAAATTCGTAATGGTATTGCTCAGTTACATACGCAGCCATATGTCGATGCGGATATTCAAATTAACACTACACGCGCTGTGTTAAATCAAATCTTGATTGCTGGCCCTAATTCACAGCAGGTAATTGGTGAGAGTTTAGCTTCAGGTAAGTTCAGTTTTGCCAATGGTGATGTGCAAGCCTTTGGATTATTCATGAGCTACTTTGATAAGCCAATGACACCTCAAGAGCTTCAATTAATCGTTCGATAATTCGTTAACACCACAAGGGACTAAGTGACAAAAGCTTAGTCCCTCAGAGTTTGGAGTGATCATTATGTCTCGTCTTTTATTTTTGCTTCTATGTGGGATGCCACTTTACGTTAATGCTTGCGGAGTACATCAAGATGCAGGATTTAGCTTTGTATCTGAACCGGGCTCGCTACCGATATTTGAACGCATTATTCATGAAAGGCAACATGGCACGTTCAGTAACCTGGATAAGCCTGAACATTTCAAACTCTACTCGTTCACCAATGCGTTATCTAAAAGCGATCAACAAATGTCATTTAGCCTGTTTGAAGCCGTTAAAGGACATTATAGCGAAATACTATTTTCTGAAATGATTGTTGTGCAAGAGCGGGCGTCAATGCCGTCGTCTAGCGACCTGTTACTCATTTCCGAGTTAGACGTACTCGATGCATTGGCTAGCAAACAACTGAGCTGGCCAGATGCAAAAAGTCAGGGTTTAGTTCGCATCAATGGACTGCCACAAGACATTGCCATGCTCGATAAATGGTTCTCTGACCTGTTTCCATCAGATCGCGTTAATTAGGGTCTGTCGATCTTTCAAGATTGTTTTTGCAGCAACTTGTTGAAAATTTATACAAGGCGACGACTTTGATGTGTGGTTATTCCACATGATAAGTCGTTAACGCAGTAGAAATGACAACAAGTGCTGCCTGTAAGGTTCGTTTAAAAGGACTTTTCTCTTTGTTGCGAGCGAGTTGGTTTAGATGACTAGACGTCATCGCTCACGCCGCGATTAAAGTGCTTTTAATTCGAACAAATTCTAATCAGCAAAGATCAACAGACCCTAATATCCAATCACATTTTTGAGGAATGTTATGAACGTATTCAAAACCGTTTTATCCAAAATAGGCACGATTTTATTAGTGCTTATCAAGTTCATCTCCTTTATGGCATTGATGTTATTCGGTGCCTACTTACTCGCTCCAATGGGCGAGGTGAATTCTAAAGATATCGATATGAGTCTTTTCACCAATACCCCAAACGAAACCATGATGCTCATTTTCAATTCAGAGTATTTCAGTGGTTATTTGTTCTCGGTCACCATCGCGTTGGTGGTCTTTGTTTTATACCTACTTTGGACAGTGCATGAACTTGCCGTTCATCGTGCAGAAGAAAAGCGCAGCTCACATGTCCAATTGGTGTTTGCATTGTCTTTATGTGGCCTGTTTATTCACAAGGCGTGGTGGGTATTAGCAATCATTATTGCCTTTGCAAATTGGGCTCACATCGGCGAATCGCTGAGTGGTGTGTTACGCAATAGTCGTAACAAGATTGATGAGTTGAAATCCCCCAATGATGCGATTAAAAAAGTAGAGGAGTAATACAATGAAAGAAGTCATGATTCCTTATATTTTGCTGATGTGGATCTTAGTATCGACAGGGGCAATAAAGTGGACATTACGTAGCGGTTTTTGGATTGTGTCTGGCGGGGTATTTATTCTTGTTGTACTAGGGATATTGTCTCGACTTTGGGCTCCGGTCGATCTTACTTATTCTTCGACCATTAAAGCGCCACATGCAGTGTTATCTCCTTTGCTAGGTGAAGAGATTGAGCAAATTCATGTCGGGCACAACCAAACCGTTAAACAAGGTGAGGTGATTTATACCTTGGTTGATACTAAGTCAAAAGCGGATGTCGAAAAAATCAAAGCATCGATTGTCACCAATGAAGAAGATATCGCGCAAATTGATCGCGACTTAGCACGTGCGAAAGCGTCACCTGATATCTTTAAAAAGCGTGATGTTGAGTATTACCGCTCACAACGTCGTATTGCAGAAGCTGCACTGAGTTCACTGCATGCAGACTTAGATAAAACCCATTTTGAACAGAACCGCAAAACGGTGCGAGCACAGTTTGACGGTCAAGTTGCGGTGGTCAATGTCGCTGATGGTAGCCGTATCGGTAATATGCATATCTACGATACCAGCCGAAAATTCTTGGAAATGCGCATTCCTGATCAAACATATAGATATGTTGAGAAAGGACAGTTTTCAGAGTTTTATGTGGATGCTTACCCTGGTGAAGTCTTCCGTGCACGTGTTCACAGTATTACCACAGGCACAGGTGAAGCATCGATTTCACCAATGCAAGGCCCGCAAAGTGTGCGTCAACATGTTGGCTCAAATACCAGCAGCCATGGTCGTACTGTCGTGCTAGAAATATTTGAACCAGAAGGCAAGGTTATTCCGATTGGTGCGACAGGCTCAGCTTGGATTGCAGCCAATAAGCCACACCCATTTTTCGGTTTCATCGATGTGATTGGCGCCGCAACGGTTCGTCTTCACTCTTACAAGTCTTACCTAAACGCAATCTAACGTGATTAAGTTGCCTCACTGATAGCTGGGGCGGCTCTTGTTAATTGTTAAGATGATTATTAAGGTGTTATATGAAAACTACATTATCCCTGCTGCTTATATCTTTGCTCGTCGCAAACAATGCCTTGGCAGGCGCATACATGTTCCCAGAACTTGGGGGAGCAAACATCAGTACCGCTGGTGCGGGTGCACAGGCCGTCGCAGAAGGCGCTGAAACTGCTTATGCAAACTCGGCAGCAATGACCAAAATGAGCGAGCCAACCATTGCATTTAATGTGCAAGGCATGGTGTCAGATATTCAATTTACCGATACAGGTTCGGATGGATTATTTGCTGGTGGTGAATCAAGTACACAGGCAGGTAGCGCCATGCCTGCGGGATCGGTTTACTATGTTGCGCCACTTAATGATAAGTGGAGTGCTGGTATTGCGTTAGTGTCTGCAGGTGGGTCGGTGATTGACTATGGCGCTGACTTTTCTGGCGCTATCTTATTGCAAGATGCCATGCTTATCACAGCGCAATTAAATCCAAGTATCGCGTATAAAGTGAATGATAATTTGTCCTTGGGTGTTGGGGCCGTCGCCGAATATGGCATGCTCGAACAACGATTTGCAGGAACCGATAAATTTCAAATTGAAGCCACAGGCAGCAGCCTTGAATTTGGTTATACAGCAAGTGCTTTATACGAGTTTAATGACAAGCATCGTGTGGGATTTTCGTACCGTTCTGAAATTGAACACGACATGGACGGCGACTTAACTCTGTCTAACCAAGGGGTTGATTCAAGCGTCGGTATCATCATGCCAGCTAACGCCACAATGAGCGGTTTTCATCAGCTGACTGATAAAGCGAGCTTGTTATGGAGCTTAGGCTGGATGCAATTTAGCAGTGTTGAGACGACAAATATTACGTTAGATTCTGGCGTATTCGACATTCAACGTCAGTGGGAAGATACAGTCACCGCCAGTATCGGTGGTTATTATCGGCTTAATGAGCAATGGCGTCTTGAGGGCGGGGTGTCTTATGAAACGTCACCACAAGATGATCCCACCATGCAATATCCTGATGTGCCAACGGGCGAACTTTGGAAGTAT
Organism: Shewanella sp. 10N.286.52.A9; assembly: GCF_041468985.1. Lineage (NCBI taxonomy): Bacteria > Pseudomonadati > Pseudomonadota > Gammaproteobacteria > Alteromonadales > Shewanellaceae > Shewanella > Shewanella sp. 10N.286.52.A9. Next base: position 50,267 of record NZ_JBFRJQ010000010.1, read on the forward strand.
GCCGTAGGTGCCACGTATGAGATGAATCATCATTGGCGCTTTAATGTGTACTATGAGTACCTTGATGTTGGTCAACCGAGTATTGAATATGCGTTAGCGGATTCAACATTACGTGGTGAATATAATGCCAATATTCACTTCTTTGGAGTGATGACTAACTATCGTTTTTAGCAGTGGGTCAATCGCCAGATGATTAATATGTGTTCAACCCCTTTTTGGCCGAAAATGCCGTTTACAAGCATTTTGCACATTAAGGGGCTGAACGTATATTGTTGAAGTGTAAGTATGACTTCATGTACTAAAGTACTTAAAAAGCTAAATGCGCCAAAGCATTAATGCTTTATGCCATGACTGTCCTCACCGATTAATATCAAACTAGGGTTGTCAGCATAATCAGGGTGTTGTTGCCAATTACTGCTATCGATAATCCATGGTTGTAAACAGGCTCTATCGGTCACACAGGGATCGGTTTGTGCCTCCATAAATTCAACGACTTTATCGGATTGCTCAATATTGATATCGATTTCTGGCGCTGGTGAATGGGAAGTTGATTCATCAAAGCTTTGACGGAACAAGAAGCGTGTATTTTCAAATGCGTATGGGTTCATATTGTAGTAAACCTGCTCACAGCTTTCACCATACTTGTTCATTAAATCGACTACAGAGGTTAGCTGGCAATAATCGGCATTATTGAGCTCATTAAATTGTGAGTCGGCATTGAGTATTGAGCTAATGCCTAACAGGTCATTCATGGCGCCACCAGGATTACCATAAACATCCATGACTTGAGCTAACGTAGATAGAGCGCCGTTATGCATATATGGTCCAGTTACCGCAATGTTCAGTAATGGCGAGGTGCGAAAATGATAAGCATCGCCTATATCACCTGTAATATTTTGGCGTCCAAAATCGCTGTCGATGACAAACTGATTACTGTCACCATTACCCGGGCCAACTTGGCCTAGACCGATGGCGTGGAATTTACCGTCAGTAAACGCATCTCCAGTATGGCATTGGCTGCAAGCTGCGCCACCTTCGTCACCTGCTGTCATGAACAATACTGCACCGACTTTTTGATTAAAGCTGAGACTATCGATGTTGTTATTGGCTTCACCACGCAGCGCTGCGACATACTCTTTCCATGGGTTGTTTGCAAAGACCATTGACTCTTCAAAGGCGGCCAGAGCTTCAGCAATACGATCAAATGTCACCGTGTTATTGCCATAGGCCGCTAGGAATAGTGCTTCCCATTCTGCATGACCTTCAAAGCGAGCTGCTAACATTGAGCGATATGCTTGATGACTGTCACCTAGCGGCTCGTCGCCACGCATTTCGTTATGAGTAATAGTGGGGAAACGAGATTGCGCATTGGCCAATGATGCACCTAACGGGATGCTACTATCTGCGCTGCTGAAGTTAGCGGAGTCAGGGGTGATGATGCCTGCATCAGTACCACGGGCATTCGGTGTACCGCTGATACTCTCGATACGGCCATCCCAAAACAGCCCTCGATCTAGCAGACCTAGATTAAACACGGTTGGCGCATTGCGACCTATCACAGGGTAACCCGCAAGTTCATCACTATCACTGCCGTTAAAGTATCGACCTGAACCGAGTAAGTTAGGCGCAAAGTCGTGAAATACATCAACGGCATCATATCCCACAGGCCATGATAAATTGTCACCACCACCGAGCGCTGGATGATGACAAGAGGCGCAGGCTGTATCGTATTCACCGCTTAATCGTTTTGAATAAAACAGCGCTTTACCTAACTGGGCTTTAGCATCATTAATATCAGGTAAATTGCGACCAGTTGTAGGATCACCCGTTAATCCTTGCTCATTAATAAGCACTTGAGCATGCACATCTACTGGCGCAACATCACCTTCGATAGTACCTAAACCGTCATCAAAGGTTATCGCCTCGCCATCTTGAATATCAATAGCTGCCAGTTGCGAGTCTGACGTACCAGCCCGCACTACTCTGACTAACATGTTATCACTTCGCCCTTTAAACCAATTTAACCCTGTTTTGAAATTGATAAACCATGAGTCTTGTGAGAACTCGATCATAGGCGACGAGCTCCAGGTGTAATCATTGGTGGTTGAAGGGAAAATGGTGAGGTTAATGGCAGGGGAGACAGTGCTAAAATCTATCAGTGAAAATAGCTCTTTATTATTAGGTAAACGCCAATCGCTGTAGCCTGCCAGTTGAGTATTTTGTGCGTATTCAAGTGCTAGGCCCCAGTCCATCGCTTCTGCTGAGCCATTATCGCAGTTAAGCCCATTAAGGCCAGCAACACATTGTGCCCACATTAGGCCAGTGGCTAAATCGGTAACGGTACCGTCATCATGTACGGTGTAACGTTCATCTAGGGTTTGCTGCGCACTATTGGTGGTGGCGATAGGGTCAATCACTCGCACTAAACGTAATGCTGCTGGCTGGTAACGCTGAATATTTTTGTTATTGCCGAATACGAATTGAAACGCCCATGCATAAAACGCTTGATGTTCGCCGTAATAAGGCATTGAGCTCCAGTAAAACTCGCTAACCGTATTGGGAAAATATTGCCCGTCAATTTTAGACGCAAGATTGCCATTGCTATCGGTAAAGGTGGAACCGAAATGGGCAATTGACATTAACTGATGATTACTCGGTACTCGCCAGTCACTGTAGCCACAAAGGTTAGCTTCATTGGTGCCAATGATTAAGCTGTTCCAATCATCATAGTAATCTCCTTGACGTTCGGGCTGCTCTCTTTCGAGCGCAGTTAATCCTCCCCAGCGGTAGGTTTTATTGGCATCGTGAATGCCACCATCCTGAGTTTTTACCTCCCACATTAAGCCTGTGCGATTATCCCTAACACATGCCCAAGGTGCGGTTTGATAGTCACCACTGCCGTTATATTCAGTGCCATCTGCATTGATACGGGTAAAATCAAAACCGCTTTGACTCGTACTAGCACTTCGGCCTTGATTACAATCTTGAGCGAGCGTTGTGTTATCACTTGCAGTGAGTGTCGTACTGCAGTCAAAACCATTTCGGTTGTAGTCTGCACCAAAGGTAATGCCGGTATCGTTAAGGGCTGCCGTACCGAGATTGAAACTCACTGGGGGTGTTTCACCGTCTTCGCCGCTACCGTCATCATCTTCACCGGTGCCTGAGTCGCCGTCGTCTCCATCATCACCATTATCATCACTATCATCATCGCCGCCAGAATCTCCGCCAGAATCGATGGGGGTTTCGCCAATGTCTGTTTCGTCTTGATGGCTATCCGTGCTATCGCCGCCGCAACCCAATAACATGAGACTGATTAACATTGAGCAAAGTATACGCAGCGTGTGGTTTGTTTTTAGTTTAATTATCACTGTGCTTCCCTTATGAGTTGTTCATACAGGGGTAGCATAATTAACCAAAGATGAGCAGAAGATGAGCGAGTGTTATTTTCCGTAGTTAAGTGACATGTGTAATTGCGCTTCATAAAGCTTGGCGTGCAACTCAAGCGATAGCGCTTGGGCAGCACTATGGGCAATAGATAGGCCTAAACCGACATGTTGGTTATCCGTTCTTGCTTTGTCTTTTCGCCAGAGGCGATCAAACATGGTTGTTAAGTCATCTTGATTGAGATGAGGTGCATGGTTGCTGACTCGAATGACTGATTGTTGGCTTACACTGTCAATGATGACGTCACTATTGACCGGGGCATAGGCGATGGCATTGCTGATTAAATTTGAAAAAATAACGCGCAGTAAGCGAGGATCACTCACTATGTATTGATCTTGAATGACTAATTGACTGATGGTGATATTTCGCTGCTGTATTTGGTTGGTCTGCAATGATAAACACTCTTCAATAAGCGTGGTTATATTGACTTGTTCCAGTAATGTTTCAGCGCTTGAGTTTTCGATTCGTGCTAACGACAGCAAGCTATCAATGGTTTGCTGTAATTGAGCTGATGACTCAGCAATATACTGAAAATCTTCAGATGAGGATTGCTCTGGCCATTTCAAAGCAACCTCGCTGGTGGTTCGCATTGCGGCCAATGGGGTGCGTAGCTCGTGGGCTAAGTCATTATTAAATTGACGTTCTCTGGCAAAGCTTTGTTCTAGCCTTGCGAGCAGTTGGTTAAGCCTGTCGACTAATGGGCTGATCTCAGAAGGGACATTGGTTGCAATTAGTCGATTGTGCAACGAACCCGCTTCGACTTTTGCAACCTGTTCAGACAAGTTCTGTATTGGCGTTAATGCTTTACGAATAGCAAATACCAACATGACTGATAATAAGGTGCAAAAAAATAACCCGCCAGCAATCAATTGCAGTGCATATGTGGACAACTGTTGATTTATCTCTTCTCGATTTATGGCCACTGATATGTTTGCTGCTGGTTTTCTTAGGCCACCTTGAACGGTAAATGAATACATACGAATAGCATCGCCGTTACTTAACTGACTGTTATATTCGACATCATCTGAATGAATGGTTTGTTGTAAACTGCTGGGGGCAGGCAGGTGATTATCACCAAGACTGATGGACTTACGCAGTGTTTGACCTTGTTTGTCCCAAGATTGTAGATAGTAATTGCTATTTTCATTGTCGAGTTTTGACATGATATTAGCGCTAAAATCTTGATTTAACGCCGCAGGTGGAGTGAACCGGTTAGGCGGTCTTTTAAGCGTGAGTTTTATGATGCGAGCAAATTCATTCAACTCATTAGTGAGGCTGGCATTCAATCGACGCTGCTCAGAAAGGTACAGAGCAGATATCGCTAATATGGCGATGATCACAAAGCAGGGAACTAGCCAAAATAGTAACTTGGCGCGAATGCTGGTCATGGTTTTTCTGCACTGATCATGTAGCCCATTCCTCGACGAGTGTGGATAAGCGGGGCGCTGTTGCTTGATACACTAATCGCTTTTCGTAAGGCGCAGACAGCGGTATCGACCACATTGCTGCTAGGTGAGACTTGTTCGTCATAGATATGTTGTTCTATTTGAGTTCGAGAAATAACCTTATTGGTGTTCAGCATCAAATATTCCAATAAAGCAAATAACTGCGATGGTAATGATATCGATTGTTGTGCTCGCATTACGGTTTTCGCTGAGCGGTCCAATTCCAAATCGGCGACAACAAGTTTTGGCGAGCGGTTTTGGTATTTACGCCTTGCTAGGGCCTCGACACGTGCGATGAGCTCTTCAATGGCAAAGGATTTGACTAAGTAATCATCGGCGCCCAAGCGCAAACCTGCAACACGATCTTCAATGGCGTCTTTAGCGGTAAGGAATAAAACCGGAGATTCATTATTGGCTTCGCGTAACTGCTTTAATACGTCTCGGCCATCTAAACTTGGCAGCATAATATCGAGAATAATGACATCATAATCGTGCTCAAGCGCCATCCATAAACCTTCTTGGCCATCACCTGTGGCATCAACGGCAAAACCCGATGCTTTAAGCGCTTTGATCACAGGTCGACGTAAGGCTTCTGAGTCCTCGACCAATAATAATTTCATATTACATTCTCTTATTGATGAAAGTGACATTAATGAAGTCAATCACTTAGGTCTTTACCGTTACCACAATGTTCGAGCAGGGGTGATTATAATCAATATACTAAAGGTAACATGAGCAGAAGGTGAACACGGAATAATCTTACTTAAATTACTCTATATCCTTAGCCTATTTAGGTTGTGAGAGCCCTCACTGTTGTTGAAGAAGGGATTTGCTCGGCAACCTTACCATCACTGCTGTGTTAGGTGATGTGTAAGGTTTGTTGAAGTGAGTGCTAACTGAAATTATTTATTTCTGAAATTAGTTTCAACTTGATCAAGTCTAAAGGTGAAATCTAATAAATGTTTATGCATTTCTGCTTTTGCTAATTCTTCATCATTTGCGATGACAGCTTTAACAATAGGATCATGTAAACCAGCAGGGTGCATTTCATCATGGTCTGGTTCGAACTCTTGTGCGGTATTACTGATCACTTTGAGTAAGGATTTCACAATAGCCGCTAAGAAGCGGTTGTTGGACATGTCAGCTAGCAGGTAGTGCACATTTTGGCGTAATTTGACTGTTTCTTCATAACTAAGTATTTGGGTTTCATTAGCACAGGCTTCAAGCAGTTTTTCAGCCATTTCAGGGGTACAATTTTTGGCCGCTAAACCCGCCACCATTGGCTCAATCATTTGTCTGGCATTACACACTTCTGAAAAAGACATTTGATCCATCAGAAAAAGTTCTTGGCACACATTGATTAAACGCTCGAAGGTGATGCTTTTAACAAATGCGCCGCCCATAGCGCCTTGTTTGATTTCAACAAGCCCGCTTGCTTCTAATCCTCTGATAGCTTCACGAACAACGGTGCGACTGACTTGAAAAGATTCTACAAGCTCTCGTTCAGAGGGTAACTTGTCACCAGCGATATATTTTCCTTGAAATATGGCATCTTTAAGCTGATTACTTATTTCATTTGACGCTTTAAGTTGTTTGACTGGCTTAAAATCCATCACACATTTTTCCTGAAGTTTACTATGGCAATTATCATAGCATGGGCGATAGGCCATCGCCTCAGGATATCGTGTTGGTTTTGGGGTAAATTGGCAAAAAAACTGATCTGCTTGGTGTTTTTAAGTCTATGTTTCTTCTATAAACATGGGAGATCTTTTGGCTTTTTTTTCTTCTTGCTTTGTTACGAAAAGGATAATTTCGGATACTTGACCAGGTTGCTAGAAGCGAATTTTTTGCTCCATTTTAGTTAAGGATAATGCGATGTAAAAATACACCTTTTATTTTTAAGCCTTTGATAAATAGTAAGTATGACCCTGTTTTTAATAGGTAAAACACTTGTTGTAATGCTCCTTTCTCACTGCCCCCATCATCTTGCCTAATACGTATATTAGCCTTTTACAACCTTGTTACTTAATGGATCACAAAATAACTTTTTTTTGAGATCGACCGCATAAATGTCACCTTAGATCCTTTTGGTTAAATGTTATATGTCATACATTAGCCCTAAAGGGGTGGGACATAGCAAATTTCGTTTCTATCAAAGTGCGGCTTACTCCTTTTCTGACGCAAACACACTAACCCTACTTTGATAAGTAAGTAGCCTTTGCTGTTTTGACAGAGTTCATTGTTGCTGGTGGCAGCGTGGAGCTTCTCATTTACGGCGAATGCAAATGGAGTTTTAAAATGAGTAAAGACAACGTTATAGATCAGTACACTGCGAATGTGCTTCAAAATGGTATTTCTCGTCGTAGTTTTATGACACGTGCAGTACAAGGTACTGGCGCCGTGGCTTTTGCTGGATTAGGGGGGATGGCAAGTGCAACTGCTGCAGAGTCAGGAGCTGAAGCAGCTCATGCGTCTGTCGGTGGTGCGACATTAGATTTCATGCCGAAACCAAAACCAATCGCTGATAAAGACATTGCTTCGACGCAAACATTTGACGTGGTAGTAGTGGGTGCTGGTGCTGCGGGCGTTCCTGCTGCACTTTCTGCTGCTGAAAACGGTGCCAAAGTTGCTGTATTGCAAAAGCAAGCCATTGTGGTTTCACAAGGTAATACCGGTTCAGGTTTAGACTTAAAAAACTGTGACAAAGCAGGCGTTGAAGCCATGGTGTCACGTTTAATGAGCGACAGTGCTCACCGTTGTCATCCTGAGCTTGTCCGAGAGTGGGCATACAACTCTGGTGAAGCCATTTCTTGGGTGATTGACCGTGCTAAAAAAGGTGGCGCGTCAGTGGTTGACCAAGGTACTGGTCCTCAACATGGTATTCATGGCGTCACCGAGCATAAGCTTAACTTTGTGACGTCATATTTCGGACCTAAGCCTTATACCGCTGGTGACGGTATGCGTGACTTGGCTAAAACAGCAGAAAAAGCGGGTGTGAAATTCTTCTTCAATACGCCAGCGCAACAACTTATTCAAGATGCATCAGGCAAAGTGATTGGTGTTATCGCAAAAAGCCGTGATGGTAAATATCACAAATACATGGCCAAAAAAGGCGTCATTTTATCATCTGGTGATTACCAAAATAATGAAGCGATGTGTAATTTCTTCATCCCTGATTTGAAGAACTTCGAACGTAAGCAAATGGAACGTACAGGTGACGGTTTCAGCATGGCTTATTGGGCAGGTGGTGTCATTGAACCTGTTGGCCACACTAAGATGTTGCACGATTTTGATGCAGGCCCTGCTTCTATGTGTGATATGCCATTCCTTGCTGTTAATCGCAAAGGTAATCGCTTCGTTAACGAAACCGTTGCGATGTCATTAATGAATAACTATCTCCGTGACGAAGAAAATGCAGGTCATTACAGCCAAATCTTCGACTCAAATTACATGACAGAAGCAGCAGACTGGCCAGGCAAGCTTTACTCTCCTGAGCAGTTGAAAAAGTACATGCCTGAAGATCCAACACCTAAAACGGGTGTTTATGCTTCGCAAACCAACACCTATGTGGCTAACACAATCGAAGAGTTAGCTGAGAAATTAGAGTGTGACCCTAAGACTTTAGCTGCGAATGTGAAGCGTTATAACGAGCTTTGCGCAAAAGGCATGGATGATGATTTTGGCAAGCCTTCAAGCAAAATGCTGCCAGTTGTAAAAGCGCCTTTCTACGGTATTCATCGTCGTATGCGTATCTCTACTATTTGTTCTGGCATGTTGGTGAATAAAAACCATCAAGCTTTGGATGCCGATGGTAAGCCGATTGGCGGCCTATTTGTTATCGGAAATCTTGGCGGCGGATTCTATGGCGGCGTTGATTACCCACTAACGGTATTCGGTCTATCGCTAGGGCGTTGTTACACCTTCGGTTACTTAGCAGGTAAGCACGTCGCTAACTTATAAGTTGCAAAGAATATCTGATATGGAGGCCTGAGCATCAGGCATCCATTCCAAATGACTTGATGGAAATGGAATAAAACAATGAACAAATTTATCTTACAAAATATCTTGCTTGCAATGGCATTGACTGTGTTTGCTAATGGCGCAATCGCTGCTGATAAGTCGTTAGGTAACACCCATAAAGCTGCTGGTGTTGAATGTAGCGATTGTCATGAAACTAAGCCTCCTCAAGCGGTGCCAATGTTTAAGTGTTTAGAGTGTCATGACACTAAAGAATTGGCTGAAACGACTAAAAATGTCATGCCAACAAACCCACATGAAAACCGTCACTTTAGCACTGAGACTGACTGTACTTACTGCCACAATCAGCATAAAGCATCTGAAAACTACTGTGGTAGTTGTCATCTTCGATTTGATTTTGTTGTGCCTTAGCCAATGAGCGAGTCCAGCAATTAACTAATTTTTGATTTACAAGGATGACAAAATGAAAACAAAACTACTCCCTTTAGTGGTGGCCTGCATGACCGCAAGCCCAGCGTTCGCTGCCGATCCCATTTCAAACTTGTTTGATGACGGTAGCTTTAAAGGTCAATTTCAATTATTCGATTTTCAACGTGATTTTGATGGCGAGACGACTGATCGTCGTGATACATCGTTAGGCGGATTATTTTACTTACGTTCAGGCGAGGCAAATGGTGTGAGCTTCGGCGGTTCTTTTGCTTCAGCTAACCCCATTTGGGATGCGAACAGTGAAGGTATTTATGGCCTTGTTGGTGGTGGAGCACCAGGTAGTATCGCTGAACGTGAATCGGTTAATCGTTTACAAGAGTACTTTGTGTCGGGTAATTGGTTTGACACTAAAATTACCGTCGGTGCACAAGAACTGCGTACACCTATGATGAATCCGTTCCCATTGCGTGCGATTCCATTCACCTACCGTGGTGCGAGTGTTAAAAATACCTCTATCGATAACTTAGCCATTTCGGCTTTGTATATCACTGACTACATGGGATGGACTGAAGAGTCTTTTGTAAGTGTGTCAGAGGGGATTCAAGGAGAGTTAGCACGCAGCGGTATTATCGTTGATGTTGATGACAATCCTATGTTGGCATTAGGCGCAAATTACACTTTACCAATCGATGCTATTAAGGCTAAAACGAGTGTTTGGTACTACTCAATGCAAGATGTGTACGACCAATATCACATCAAGTTTGATTTGAGCGGTGAGTTAGGGGCGACTAATTGGTACTTCAAACCGTCGTATTTGAAGCAAGATTCAATTGGTAATTTAGATAACACCGCAGCGCAGTTTGACACTTATCAAGCAGGTTTCCACCTCGGTATGAAGTGGAATGGCTTTGATGCAACAGTGAAATACGTCACTACTGGTGACGGGAATATCATTGCGCCATTTGGTGATGAAAAAGTAATCATTCAGCAAGTTGTTCAATCGAGTCGAGCGAATGAAGATGCCTATGGTGCACAGTTAGCTTATCGATTTGCCCCTAGCTCTGCCTTGAATGGGGTGAGTGCTTATTTGAATTATGCAAATTATCAAGTTGATGGTGATTCAAGCCAAGATATCGACGAAACCGATTTGTCAGTCCGTTATGACTTAACTGAATACGTGGAAGGCTTAAGTGTTCGTGCTCGCCATGCCATTGTTAATTACGCGACAGGCGACGACCTAACGGATACTCGATTCTACATTTACTACAAATTCGAGGTGTAATTAACGCTTTTTTTCATATTTCATCATTTACCTTTTTTGCCCATCTCTCTTTGATTGATGGGCTTTTTTTTGTCAGTAATTAGCTTGCAGCAAGTGGGGAAAAAGCTGCAAAGATGAAGTGAAAGTGAAGAAATCAAAGAAAGGCCAGAGCGCGCAACATGATAAAAATATGCCCGTTTATCGAGTGATAATCGGGCATGTTGTCTTCTTTAATAACGCAATAAGCGATTAGAAATAGTAGCCAAAGTTAATGTTAAAGCGCTTGTTAGTATCGCCATTACCGACCATAGTGCCGCCAATAAAAGGTTGGTTTTCGGCAACAACATAATCGAAGTAGGTGTAAAGACCTCCTGCTGACACTGCCATACCCGTAACATTCATAAAGGTGTCTTCAAGTGATGCAGACTTACCTGTAACCAATGAATAATCGTTATAAAAAGTTAAGTTAGATACTGGGCCAAAATCAACCGGCAAGCTGTATGCGACATTTGCGATGTAAGTAGTCGCTTCGGCTGGGATGGAGTCATAGAAGTGATAAGCTGCAACCACTATACGGTCAACGTCCATACCATCGACATTGTACTCATAATCAGTGACCTGTAATTTCACGTTCCAGCGATCATAATCGAGAATACCGTGAATCGCTGCCGCAAAATTGTCACCATCAGTGCCGTTAGCAATTTCTAATTGGCCAGCTTGTACTGAGCCGCCTAATTCAACGCCCAGTTTGTCAAAAGTAAAATTGTGGGCGTAACGCAGATTAAAGGTGTTGACTTCACCGGCTTCATAACCTGCTGTTGGTGCATCATAAGCATCCTCGCCATCTAAGCGAATTCCCACGACATCGTAGGCATAGCGGTCAGTACGATCTGACACAAACCCATCAATACCACCTTGTTCATCATTCTTATAAAAGGCGACATCAAAACGGTTTACGTCGCTTTTGTATGTGTAATTTAGGCCCATATCATGGTCATCTTCTAGACCAAGATAAAAGTTAGAACTGAAAAAGTAGTTATTCGATGCGTAGGTGAGCATGCCGAACGGCACCTGAGTGACCCCGATTTTACCTTGTTGATGCTCGTCAAAGTTATAGCCAATCCAGGCATGTTGCACCACATTCATGTACTCAAACCAACGGTATTGTGCTGAGTAGATTAAGTCGCCGTAACTGCCCGAAACGTCGATTCTAAATAGGTCGAAGTCAAAATCACCACCACGATCGGCATTAGCATCATTAAAGTCTTCATAGGAGTAATTGACTCGTACTGCGCCACCAAAGTTGACCTTGGCTTCGGTTTTCTCAACCGTTTCCACAGCTTCGACGACTTCAACTTCATTGATGACGACAACATCCTGTTGTACGGTTTGCTGCGTTTTATTGGCAGCCTCTTGTTGTGCTTCTAGCTGTTCAATTCGTTCTTTTAACGCTTTTAGCTCTTCTTCAATCGAGCTTGCATTGGCAGTCGTGGATAACGCTAAAGCAATGCAGGTAGCGGCAAGTGAATAACGAGTCATCATTTTTCCTATGGGATAAAGTGAAGGAGTGTTTAGTATATGTTATTAACGTTATCTTGCTGTTGATGAAATGCGTAAAGTGTGAGGTGGCAGGGTAAAAGGCCTGAATGTTAACGCTTAATTGCTAATATAAGGTCTGCTTATGTTTTTATTATCGTTTTTATCTTAATTTTACCGCAGTGTTAGCCGTATCAGTTTGGGGCTGATGAACGCAATGCTGCCTGCATTGGTATGATGCGATCCTTCATCAGCGATTCGTTGACCTTTTATGTTTCCTTCAAAATAGACCTTAATTCTTGTTGGCTCCTCTTTGACAACGGAATATTCAGAAGCGCGTTCCAGTTGTATTTATTGCATTGTTAAATAGGCATTTCCATGTTCAAAAATCTTTCACTATTTGCCATGTTGGTGGCTTCATCACATGCAATGGCAGAGTCATCATACTTTTTTGATGAGCAAGATGGTCAGCTCGATTTAGGGCATCATTTGGCGGAAAATGCCTACGGTTTTTTACCCGTCCCAGTGATTATTAGTGAACCCGCAGTGGGCTTTGGTGGTGGGTTAATGGGACTGTTCTTACATGAAACAGAAGAAGAGAAAGCATTAAGGAAACAAAAGGCACTTGAGTCTGTAGACGGTGGAGCGCAACTTATTCCTGCAGCAATGACTTTAGTGGGCGCAGGTGGTACAGAAAATGGTACTTGGTTTGCGCTGGCTGGTCATCGCCACTCTTGGCTTAATGATCGGATCCGCTACACAGGCGGTGCTGGTGCAGCCAAAGCGAATTTAAACATTTATACCGATTTGGGTGGGATATTGCCTCCAAATCAAAGTATTAAGTTTGATACATCGACAGAGGCTTTTTTTGCACTGCAAAAATTACAATTTAGAGTTGCAGATACGCCATTAATGCTTGGCGTTAAACAGATATGGTCAGAGTCGAGCGTATCATCGTCAAATCAAATTATTGATTGGTTACTGCAAAAAGCATTAGGTGATAAGCATACGACATCTGGCTTAGGGCTCGTGGCAGAGTTTGATACCCGTGACAATATATTCTTTCCTAAAAACGGCTATATTTTGTCGGCTGAATATATGGCTTTTGATGAAGCTTTTGGATCGGATAGTCATTATGCGACCTTGAATGCCAGTGCTGAAGCTTACTTTCCTATCGCTGATAAGTGGACATTTGCGGTGGCGGGCAGCTATGACGAAATTTATGAGAAAGACACTGAATTATCGCCCACCGCTAAACCATATGTTGATATGCGAGGCGTATCGGCGTTTCGCTATCAAGGGGAGCAGGTAGGAACGTTACAGGCGCAATTGATGTATCACATTGATCACCGCTGGACAGTCTCAAGTTTTTACGGCTATGGCGTCACGCAAAATGAATCATTCAAAGATGGTCTTGAAAGCGTTAATGCTTACGGTGTTGGCTTTCGCTACCAAATCGCACGCCGCTATGGTATTCACATGGGGATAGATATTGCAGCCAGTGATGAAGAAAATGCGCTTTATTTTAAAGTGGGATCCGGTTTTTAACTGATTAATAGATAATTTAATCCTCTAGTCGGTTAAATATGCGAGCTGCCATAACGGTATATTAAATAATTAATATGTATGTCTTGTTGTTGTAATATTTATTTGCAATTTGGTTGGCGTTAAAATTATATTTATTGGTTATACTTTGCTATTGTATTTTTTCTCTTTAGTTGAGTGTAATTTATTTATTACTGATATTACTACTTAGTTTTATATGAACTTAATTTTATATGAACTTAGTTGCTGAGTTAATAATAAAGAGCAAACAATACACCCTACCAATAAGTTTTGTGGTTAACTTGTTATGCTTGTTTTGTAACTGTTTAATTATTGCGTCAGCATTTGAGCTTGTTTGTTTGCGGATTGATTGCTGTTATTCAAAGATAAATTTTGTTTTTGCAGTGTTTAGTTGTATTTGCTGTTGGTTTTTTAATCAATATTATTTATGTTTCTATCAGGTTTGTAATTTTTAGATCATATTTTGTTTTGACTTTAATCTTGGGTTGTTTTGTTTGTGCACTTTTGTTTTTGAAGTGTTTTATGCTGGTCTTGTTGTTATTTGTGATATTTTGTATTTTTACTCTTGCGGCTCGTTTTGCTCTAAGTGGTTGAATGGTAATATATAGATCTTAATTATAATTTTATTGTTCAGACTGGCGGATTATTGGTGAGCTATATTATTGTTAATCGGCAGTGATTAATATTTTTATCCAGTTTGATAAGCCATTGGGGTCTTTGTGCGCGATGTATGAGTTCTTCCATCTAAAAACGCATTTGTTTTTCAACTTTAATACCCATGTCATAAACCTTCCATGCTGATTATCTTGTTTTCCATTCAAACTGTAATTTTATTATTTAATTTACTTTCTGTTTTTCTATTGTGGTGTATTCCGAGTTGTTAATTTGTTTCGGTGTATCATTTATTCTTCACTTTACTTAGATATTAATTTTATTTAATTTGTCGCCGTCTTTAATGACCGTGACTAATAAATACTTTACGGCTTATGTTCAGTTAATGTGATTAATAGAAACATGGCGGTAATGGTTCAAATGAAAGAAATACTTTAATTCCTTTGGAGTGAACATGAAATTTAATGCTAAGAAACTGCTTCTTGTTTCAAGTGTTGCAGCTGCACTAGCGGGTTGTAATTCATCTGATAACGATAAACCAGAAACCCCGCCTGAAAATACGATCGTTTCAATGGATATCCGTCTTATGGAGACAACAGATATCCATACTAACGTTATGCCATACAACTACTTTGAAAGTGCTGAACACAATGAAGCTAACCTACCAGAGTGGGGCTTAGCACGTACTTCTTTAGTGATTGCAGAAACTCGTAAAGAAGTCGCTAATAGCATGTTGTTTGACAATGGTGACTTGATTCAAGGTAGTCCAATGGGCGACTACATGGCAGCACTTGGCGCAGAGCACTTAAAAGGTGAGAAGCACCCAGTTTACAAAGCGATGAATCATTTAGAATATGATGCTGCTAACTTAGGTAACCATGAATTCAACTATGGTCTAGAGTACTTAGATGAAGCACTTAAAGGTTCAGATTTCCCTTACGTTGGTGCAAACGTGTGGAAAGCTGATGATTCACTAGAAAAAGTGAGCGCAGCTGCTGATGAATGTGAAGTTCGCATTACTGAAGATTTCTACGAAACTGCTGAGCACATGTATGACCCATATGTGATTTTAGACCGTGAATTTACTGCTGCAGATGGTGAGACATACACGGTAAAAGTGGGTGTGATTGGTTTTACTCCACCAGACATCATGGGTTGGGATGCTGCTCACTTAGTGTGTAACGTTGTGGTTTCAGACATCAAGAAAACGGCTGAACATTACGTACCAATCATGAAAGCTGAAGGCGCAGACGTGATTGTTGCTATCCCGCATTCAGGCTTAAACAATAACGATGACGAATTTGCTGAAAATGCATCACTGCATTTAGGTTACGTTGAAGGCATTGATGCCATCATGTTTGGCCACGATCACCGTGACTTCCCTAACTCGACTGGCGAGTATGGTGACATTCCAAATGTTGATGCAGAGAAAGGGTTAATCAACGGTATTCCAGCAGTGATGCCTGGTTACTGGGGTGCTAAGTTAGGTGTGATTGATTTACGACTTTTCTCTAAAGATAAAGGTGAAACTTGGGCGGTTGACCATAGTTTCTCGACTGCAGAACTTCGCTCATTAGTTGAAGGCTCTGACGGTGCAATCGAAGATTTAGTTGAAACTGAGCATGAAGGCACAGTGGAATACATGGCTGACTCAATTGCTGATATCGACGTCAACATGAACAGCTTCTTCCCGCAAGTGGTACCTGATTTATCTATTCAAGTCGTTAATGAAGCGCAACTTCACCAGTTAAATAAATGGAAAGCAGAAGGCGAGTTCGCTGATGCTTCAGAAGATGCGATTTTCTTATCTGTATCTGCGCCATTCAAGTCTGGTCGTAATGGCGGTACTGATTACACCAACATTCAAGAAGGTGAGTTAACTAACGCATCTGTTGCTGATATCTATGTATTTGATAACAACACGCCAGCAGTATTGAAAATGACTGGTACCGACATGAAGCGTTGGATTGAGTGGGTTAACTCAAATGCATACCGCAGCTTACCGTTATCAGCGGGTGAAACTTTCTTAGTAGAAGAGTTCCCTGGTTATAACTTCGATGCGTTCTACGGTGGCTTCAATGCTGATGGCGAAGGGCTACTTAAGTACACTGTGAATGTTGAAAACGAATCAAGATTCACTGACATCAATGGTCACCAGTACACTGAAACTGAAAATGAGCAGCTAACGAGCCTGACTTACAATGGTGTTGAAATTGCTGACAATGCTGAAATCTATGTGATTACCAACAACTACCGTGCGTCTAACTCAAGTATGCCTGGTGTTGATAACGCTGTGATGGTTAAAGAAGAGTTCGCATTTAACAACCGTGAATTAGTTCAGTTCTACTTAGCAGATCGTTTAGAGATGCAAGAAGGCACTACACTTGAATTCCCGAATGCTAAAGTGTTCCAACTTGAAGCGCCAAACACAACTAGCGTTTCATTTGCTTCGGCTAAGCTTGACGAAGGCTTACGCTGTGCAACAAATGAAATCACAGGCCTGTCTACTGAAGGTGAAGATGGCACTAAAGAAGGCACTGAAGGCTTCACTATCTACAACTTCAACTTTGACTACAGCGGCGAGTTCAACTGTAAAGCTAAGTAAGATGCTTGATAGATAGACCACATATTTTAAGTAATATGTCGCCCTACTTAATACTTGTAATCAAGTCATAAGTAGGGCTTTTTTATGCCTGTTTGAACGTGCGGATTGACTAAGCTGACACGGCTCACAGATATGACATATCAGTCACCTAGAATGTGAACAATCTTACGGTTTATCGCCTTAAAAGCACGTACGTTAATAGGTATTACTATTCAGCCATGTCCGTTTGGCTGCTTTTATTTCAAGGGTCTTATAATGTTTGAAACAAATCCAGATAAAGCGTTTTTCGAGCGTGCTAATCAATTCATTAATGTTGCTAACGAGAATAATCAAGATCCTCAGGTGAAAACGGGAGAGATCAGTGCCTCTTTCATGTACTCACTTGCTCGTTATAACGCTTGGTTTGCATCAACAAGCTTTGATAATGCAGAGCAAATGAAGCAGAAAAAAGCAGAAATGGTTGCATACTACGTTGAAGAATATCGCAAGCTGCTAGAAGGTAATATGGAAGATTACATCACTAACTTTGACGAGTACCGTAAAACTCAAAAGTAGTGATTAATGCCATTCGTAGTTTAGTCATTAACCACACTCAATGTTATTGAGTGTGGTTTTTTATCGCCGGTTATAACCTAAGTGCATTTGCTAATGTGCTTTGCCTGTCACTCAGTCTTTGTCAGCGAGTTGGTTGATGGTTTGATCGTTCAATAGCCTGATTAACCTGTGCAATAAGTTGCTGTTTTTCAAGTTCAGTTAGCTTCATTGTCGTTCGCACACGTTGGCTTGCATAACTCGGATCGATTCGATACCAGTGGGTTAACACCCTAAGCAGTAAAGCTGACTTTAATGGGTGATTGACCATATTTGTGGCAAGTTCAAAACTGACTTCAGGCTGTTGGCTCACACCAAAGTAGTCAATATAACTGCGGATAGCCTCATTTTTTAATCCACCGTCCAAGGTATTAATCCACTCAATAGCATTGGCTGCATCAGAAATGGGCCAATGTGTCAGTAAGCTATAAACCAACTTGGTTTGCAGCACTTCTGGATATTGATGAATGGCGTCTATGCTCGCTTGGTGCTGCTGTTTACTCAGCTGATTGGCAATCGATATCATGGCATTTTGGCTAACATTTTCAGATATTTGGCTGTTATCGGAGAGGTATTGCATTACCTCAAGGGGAGCCTGTTGTGACCAAGCATTGAGTAATGACTGAGTTGCCTGTTGTTTTGATAAGTCGTCATGGATGCTATCAACCCAAAGTAGTGCAGCTTCAACATCTTTATGGGTAAGGTGATTAATATAATGAGCAATAATACTTGGCATCACATCAAAAGCGGGCAAGCTGAGGATCATTTCGCCTGCGCCTAGCTCATCTTCTTGCATATAACGCTGCAACACCGGAGAGTAGTATTCACCGAGTTCGTTGGTAATTGGTTGCTGTTGCAGCCAGTGTAAAACGGCGTGAATATCGTGATTACTCCACTGTTGTAGTAGATTTTTGATAATCGGTGCACGTTGTTCAAATGAGGCAATTTGGTTTGCTTGCTCAAGCCTAGCAATAAAATTGCTTGTCTGTTGGTTTGTGCTGGCTTGTTCACTTGCTCGTTCAGCTTGTGCCAACAAGCGGTTATTTGCAGTTGCTACAGGTTTATAGGATTGTAATACGCCTGTTTTTGGCTCATCTAGTCGCAATTCATGGAAGCCTTTTGGCGGCTGTTGTTGTAGTAAAAGGCGACCGAACAAGCTCAGAGCCGTCGCCATTAGAGCCAAGATGATGATGTTGTGAGTGCTTATGTTTATTGTCACTTTGTCACCTTTTTTAGTTACACCATAAAAACCTTCATCGTCATTGAAGGGGGCGCCAATAAACAAGCTTATTGACTGCATACATAGACTGATCGAGTTTATGTAACAATAAGCTTGTAACGGTTTGGATAGGTGAGTTTAATGCAATATTAGTCGGTTAATTAACCGTAATATTGACCGTATCTACCTTACCCTTATTTTTGGTTTTTACTGTAATGACAGCACTACCCCGTTTACGCGCGGTAACAACGCCATTTGAGTTAACCACGGCAACAGTGGCATTACTTGATGAATATGTGACTTTTTTATTGGTGGCGCATTGCGGCAATACCGTAGTATTCAGGCTAACAGTTTGGTTTTTAGCAAGCACCTTAGAAGCTGGCGTGACTGTCACCCCTGTTACCGGAACCCAAGTAGTAGGGCAGTCATTACCATTACCAGGATCGGTCGGATCGGTTGGGTCAGTAGGATCGGTTGGCCCAGTACCACCGTTGGTTTTAAACCATGTTCTAACGTAGTCAACTTCCATTGAGGTTGGGTAACCGGCAGATGGTCGTTGATCTGATGGATAGAACTGGTTACATCTAAATTCAGTTAATGGGGCACGTAATCCCTGTGACAGCGTTAAGTTCATCTGACGATGCCAATATTTATTTTCCTTAGTGGCGATTTCTTTACCATCGACATACCAAGTGATGCTGTCTTTAGTGACGTTTACACCATAGGTATGAAAGTCGTTGCGAGGATCATAAGGCAGAATTATTTGATTGTGATTAAATGGCACTTTTAACGGGCGTTGCCAAGTGGGCTCACCATTAATGACTACAATGTTGTGTAGGTCATGATCTGATTTTCTAACTTCATTTTTTTGCGTTAATTCAACCACATCAATTTCGCTGTATTGCACATCGCCGTCTTCAGTCAGGGTGCGATCAATCGTGCTATACATCCAAAATGCAGGTGATACTCCAGGGTAAGTACTTGCGCCTTTAATTCTTGCTTCGTAATAACCGTAATTACCCGTTGCACGTGATTTAGCTATGCCTGAGGTGTAGTACAAAGGGTAGTTTGGCACTTGTTTTTTATTACAACCATCCCAGAAAGTACGAGTGTGATTTTCACGTCGAGTGGTTAGAGTCAGCTTGCCGCCAGAAACAACAGCATTACTGTCGCGCCAAGACCAAACGCCAAAGTTTTCAGGCTGAAAGTTCCATTTAGCAGAGTCTTTATTATTAAATTCATCAGAACGCTTGGCTTGTAATACCCAAGTTTCACCAGGTTTAGCAATAGGTGGTGCGCTAGGCGCTGCGGCAAAGCTATGTAGAGAGAAAAGACTGGCAATACTGCATGTGAGTACCGTTAACTTTCTAAGTTTGTTCATAAATAGTCCATTTATTTACTAGGGGAAAATAATGTCAGCTCTTACATTTTCGGGCTATAAGGGCTTATTTTTTATAAGAGGAAACAGTCAACGTCAGGCTGCTTTCTCCTCTGTATCAATTGAGGCAGGGCTAACTGACAACAGTGCAAATAAATGGGTCATCGATTTGGCGACCTATGTTTACAAACAGATATACAAGCAAATTGATATAATTAGTGTAAACATATGATGTATGCGATCGCAATAGTGCATTGAGCTATTTTCGTACAAAGCGATCATAGCTGGGGGGATGAGTACATATTTTGATGGTCATTAACATTAGCAACTTGTGAATTAAGGTTCTGAATTATCGATTAAAAACCAAACCGCATGATGCAAGATAAACAGAAGCCATTAGTTGGAGAGTCGATCTTAAAAATTTAAGTTTATTGTGAATGACACCACTGGAGATATCACAGCTTGGGTGGCGGAATTGCAGAAATACCTTAAAGGTGACCTGAGTGATAAAGGATAAAGTCAGTTGGAGCGCTTCAATATTACTGTTTGAAAAATAGGCAGAAATGACAGTAAACGTTATAAAAAGCGACTTTAGATCACTTATTGAACGAATAAGGTTCCACTTTCGTTGCATTTGTTAATTTTCTGCTTTACTTTCAGTTCGCAATGATAAAGAAGAGGGATTTTTGTGTCGTTATTGAGAAATGTCTGTATTGGTTTACTGGTAGCGCTTATGTTTACCGGATGTGCAGTGGATAAAAGACCAGATAGCTATAAACCTGCTATCAATATCAGCCCATCTATCGCAGCCCACGCAAGTTTACTTTCAAAAGATCAAGCCTTACAACATGCATTAGAACGTCGTAATCTGGTCATCAGTCGCACTGGTGAAGTATTGCCGTTAAATCAAAATGTGTGTCAATCTGCGCTTTATTATCAAATTAGCGATAGACCGTTGCCGAGTTATATTGGTCAGCATCAAGATTTACTTAGTGGCTTTGTTTTAAAAGTCATTTATAGCGATGAACAGTGGAAAGTCGTTAATCCCGAGCGTGAATTGATGCCACTTAACGATTTTTATGAAGACTTTTCTGCTACATTCTCAGCACAAGACCAGTTAATATTTCAGCCATCTGCTAACACAACAAACGCCCAATTGAAGCAGCTTATGCAAGTTGTGAGTCAGGTGTTTGAACAACATGCCAATTCATTTATTGTGTCTGCGAGTCAGGCTGCGTCGGTTAAGACCGCAGGGTTTCAGGCCATCACCACCAAAGCAAATAGCCAGCAAAGATTTATTCGTTCGTCATCTCACGGGGTCACCCAAATACAAGTAAACGATAGCTTTGGTGATAGTGAAACCTTAGCCATTATTTTCGAGTCGGATCCATTAACTGCGTGCATGAAAACCAATACTAATTTGGTTAATGATCCAGTAAACGATGAGCTAAAACCACCATTAAAAATCGACCAACAACTACTGGTAGCTACATTGCCTAAAGATGCTGACTTTAATCAGTTAGCTGAGCAAGAAGCGCTATTTAGCGAAGGGGTTTATCTCAACATATGGGGTGATAAAAAGCCTTATGGCGATAACAACAAGTTAATTGCCGATCGATGCATTAAGCCAGAAAGTCACTTACTTGCAGAGTGCAGTAGCAGAATTGGCGACGGTAACACTAAAACCGTAAATGGCAGAGCAATTTTAAGGCGCGTAAATAATGAAAAGTAAACTTTTTGAGCACTTCATTATTGTGTTCATACTGGCTTTGTTCAGTGTGTATGTTTGTTTAGAGTTATCGCTCAATGTGCTATTGATTGACTTATATGCTCAGCCTATTCAACAGGTTTTTGGTGAATTTAGTCTAAACGCCGAGCGGCTCGAACTTTTTGGTCGAGTCTTGTCTGGTTTTGGTTTGGCTTTATGTATCACAACCTTTTTCGTTAACAGTAAACGAGTTAAAACGCTCTTGCCTTCATTGGCTGATAAAGACGATAAATATGTTAATAAGCAGCTAAATTGGAAAATTAGGCCGTTAGTATTACTGGTTGCTTGGGCGCTTATCATTCCTTCGCTTCGCGTGGCAGTCGATACCGCGGTTAACATTACCAGTAATGAAGGTAAGCTAGGTGCCGTAAGAGCTATTGTTTATAAAGAAGCTTACTTGGCTGAAGTGGTCAGTATTGAAGGATTTCCAGAGTTAGATAACATTGCCAGTGACCCAAATCGAAAGCAATTGATGGTCGCAATGATCCCGTCTTTAGCTTACTTATCAACGGGCTTTAATAGCCTGATTGGCAGTAATTTAGAAAGCATGGCCAATCAGTTTTTGTTAAGCCGCCAAGAAGATGTGTTTATAGCAGAAGCGTTACCGCGTATTCGTCAGTTTGATCGCGTTTATGAGCAAGAGTTTTCGCAATATAAGCAAGCCAGTAAAGAGTATGTCACTGCATTTAAAAGAGAAAATAATTATGCATTGATTGAAGCTGAGCGTGTTGCGTTACTAAAGCAAGCTAATACTAATATCAGTGACCACTGGAAAGAATACTCTGAAGCCTTGCTTACTGCAGGTGAGTTTAGAGAAAGCTATGCCACTGATGATGAAAGTGTGCTTCGTAAAGAATTTAGTGAATTTAAAAGAAGATACTGGGACTCAGATTGTAAAAGAGATTGCCGAGATAGAAATAGACAACTCTTTGCAGATTACATCAACAACCTCAAATTTGAAGATGGAGAACCGTTCGGTATTTACTTAGCACCTGATGAGATCAACGCTTCTAAAGTGTTCAAGTCTAAATATAATTTACTGGGAATGTTTGATAGAGGGCGAGTGAACTACTTACATCGCCATTATGGCATTCCAGAAGACATGGAGTATGAGCAGTACCTTAGCTCGACAATCGCGACCCAAATAGCGATTAGTACATTTAAAAGTGGGAGCGTCAACGTCAGTAATGATTGGACATTTGATGATCATCAACAACTGCGAAATGCGATTGAAGCTAAATATAAAGGCCGAGCCAAAGCCATTTGGAATGAATATCTTGCGTCATCTCAATTTAAGCTACCAAAGCCAAGGCTTGACCGTGTGGCATTTGCTCGTTCTGATGTTGTTAAGCAGTTTGCAAGTGATAGCTTAGGGCCATTTTATTTGTCGAGCTTTACACCAGGCATTTCTGAACAAAATTACAAGAAAAAATGGCTGGATCAACAAGACAATATTTCGTTCATTAAAATGGTCACATCGACGGCTGCCACAGCCGCATTTTCGCCTGGCGGCAGTATGCATAAACTGGGTAAAGATGCGGTCACCTTAGCGGTTATTCCTCCCTTTAGTATTGTCGCCAGCTTGTTTGCGATTGGCGGGTTATTTTTAAAAATTGGTCTTTACCTATATCCACGCCATAAAGGGTATTTATCTGTCGCGATTGTAGGCGGTGTCATGGCCTTTGCGTTGCCGGTTGGTGCTAGCCTGAACAGCAAAAGTGCTTACAACCAAATGATGGCTAATTTTGCTGATACATACAGTACAGAGTCATTGCTTGACCAAGGCTTTACTATGGGCTTTGGTTACGTGATGGATATTGAGAATGGTATCCACAGTACCTATCGCCGTTTAGCTGTTATTGATGTTGTTGCTGAACTGCTGTATGCCAATACAGATACTCAGGATGCGGCGACAGGTGAGATTATTTCAAGGGAAAATCCATTTCGAATTTACGATGATTTTGCTCATAAACAACTGCAATTTATCCCTAAGTTACTAGGGTTTCAAGAGGTTGTCTCGCCATTTGACACGAATATTACTGTACTAAAACAAGACCTCAATGTGGGGGCTTACATGGGTGTCAGGTTAGCGGACAATAAAGTGAAATCAGTCAGCATGCCAAACTTTTTAGAGCATACGAATATCGGCGTGCTTGCAGAGCAAAAGTACTTCTATAAACCTAAGGTTAGCGAGTTAGCCACTAACTTTATTTCTAATTATGACGACCCGATTTATTGGTTTAATTTAAGCCAAGGCTCGGTTGGGAAGAAGTCAGTTATTGATAAGCTTGAAACCAATATGGTCAGCTATTTAAATAATAATGAAGAGACCTTGGCTTTACTTAATAGCTTAAAGAGTAAAGGTCATAATAACCTTATTTTGTTAGAGCTTGAGAACAGTAAGAGCTACCGCTGCTTTATGTTAAAAAGCCTTGATGCTGCGGCCATTAGTCAATCAATCAGCCTGAATACCTTTGATTACCAAGAGCTGCCAAAATGTAAGGCGACAATATGAGGCAAGTAATAATTATCACTGTTAACGATGTCAGTAACCAGCAAGTTGTTGGTGTTGAAACGCTTTGTTTTTATCGAATGAAAGACAGGGCAAGGAAAGTATACGAGATGAAAAATAATGTCTAACGCACTCTCATGGATTGTAGAGCTAGTTGTCGGATGGCTAGCTGAAAACATATCAACCTTACTTGTAGCCTTAATTGTAGTGGGGTGTATTTATTACTTTAATCTACAAGAACAAGCCGCCATTGCAGAGCTTGGTAAACAGGCTGAATTAATAAAACTTAAAATTTCAATGATAACGGAGTAACCCTATGACTGAAACTGCCAAAAAATCCAAGGTTACTTTCACCTTAGACTTCAATTTTTTTAGCTTGCTTACCTTGTTAATTGTGTTGTTTTTCGCTTATACCGCGCACAAAAAGAACATGGATAATGCCGATAAAATGAATAATTTATTGGTTAAGTATGAACAAACCCTAGATGCAGCAATCGCTGGCGATAAGGTGACGCTTGCCCAATATCAGAAAAATGTAAAAAAAGCGGTGGCGTCGTTGTCACCTAAAGAGAAAAAATTATTGTTGGCTTTACTCGAAATCGACAATAAAAAGCCGCTATAAATGAAATTAAGGATGCCAGAAAGGGCATCCTTTTCTATTAAAATATTTCAATATTATAGGTGTTGAACGGGCCTAAATCAGTGGTTTAATCGCACCACGAATCTTAGCTATTTGGTTACAGGTTCCCGTTTGTGAACAGTTTTCTAGTTCGATGAGCATATGATCAATAAAACGTTGGCTGGCAAGGCTAATGTATCGTCTCGATGGGTAGACTAAATAGCACTTTCCTTCATAAGGGGCTGAGTCTTTGAACAGCATTTCTAGTTGACCTGTTTTGACATAATCTTGGCAAAAAGGTAATGGCATCATGGCGATACCAGCTCCAGCTAAAGTGGCTTCTAAGCAAACAGATAGGTTGTTGACACATAAATTCCCTTTTACTGATAAAACCATGTCTTGGCCGAATGGGACTTCATTAAATATTCGTCCATTTGGGTATCGAAATAAAATTGAATTGTGATCGCTGATTTCTTCAGGGGTTTGCGGCGTTCCAGCTCGGGCAAGGTATTCAGGGCTTGCAAAAAAATGTACTGTCTCGCTCATGATGTGCCTAGCAACCATTTCATTTTCATTAAATGAATCTTCCAACATAAACGCCAAATCAATATTGTTGCGGATCATATCTTGAGGTTCGGCACTGACAATAATTTCAACTGTGATGGAAGGATGCAGATCCATAAAATGTAAAATGCCTTGGGTTATTTGCAATAACTCAGGAATAGGGAAGACAAGAATTCGTAAATGACCACCGACATCGGTTTTCTCATTAGTCAGTTCTGACAAGGTTTCTTCTAATGAAGACATCATTGAAGTGGTTTTATCGTAAAAGTGACTGCCCGATGCTGTTAATGTCATTGAGCGGCTTTGGCGGTGAAAAAGCTTTACCGATAATTCATCTTCTAATGCCTGTAAGCGTCGACTCAAGGTTGATTTTGGTAAGTTCAAAATGTCTGCAGCCTCAACAAGGCTGCCGGTTTCAACGATTCTATGGAACAGCGAAATATCTTCAGTTTTCATCTAGATGACTCTTTAAATTGTATTTGACTGATCCATAGCGTTAACAAAGTCCTGACTATCTATTATCAGTTTGCACACACAATTCTGTATATAGCAAGCAAATGTAGTTTCATTTAATGGAACCTATAGTTCCAGATCATTCCATTTTATTCAACCATAATCACTGGTATCTTTGCGCCTTGTTTACATCAAGGTTACATGACTTTGTTTCGCTATTGGGAATTCGAAAATGAAACACCTCCTACTACCATTTTCACTTTTATTGTTCATTCTGATGACATCGGGTTGTACTGCTGAGTCTATTGAAACGCCTCCACCGACAACTCGGCCAGTGAAATTGCTAACAGTGACAGATGTTAATGCTGGCTCCATTCGTGCTTTTCCAGCAAAAGTCGCAGCGACTAAACAAGCTAACCTTGCTTTTCGAGTCTCAGGTCATTTAGTTGAGTTGTCGTTATTTGAAGGGCAGCAAGTGCGAAAGGGTACTGTGCTTGCACGCCTTGATGATCGAGATGCACGTAACACGTTATTAAACCGCGAAGCCGATCATGAGCTTGCTGCAGCTGACTTCAAGCGCAAAGGTGAGCTATTAAGACGTGAGCTTATTTCTGCCGCTGAGTATGACTTAGCAAAGGCCCAGCTTAAATCAGCTGAAGCGAATCTTGCTAATGCAAAAGATCAATTAAGTTATACCGTTTTGAAAGCGCCATATACAGGCACAATTGCCAAGATTGATATGGACAACTATCAGATGGTACAAGCGAACCAAGCGATTTTAGTGCTGCAAAAAGACAGCAACATTGATGTGGTGATTCAAGTACCTGAATCATTAGCGAGCACGGTAACGCGATTTAATCCTAATTCTAGTTTTGTCCCTCAGGTGCGCTTTGCTAATAATCCTCAAAAAGCATACCCAGTAAAATTGAAAGAACATGCAACGCAAATTACTCAAGGCACTCAAACCTATGAAGTGGTATTTACCTTGCCACGGCCGCAATCTATAACTGTTTTACCTGGTATGAGCGCTGAGGTGAGTATGGATGTGACTGGGACAGAGCCAAGCTCTATCACTGCAATTGTTCCTGCCAATGCAGTGTTTAAGCGTGATGCAGATGGTCAAGATGTTGTTTGGTTATACAGTGACGAAACGGGTACGGTGAATCAGCATATAGTGACTATCGGTAATGTAACGACTCATGGTATTGAAATTATTGATGGTATTAATATTGGCGATCAAGTTGTGGTAGCTGGTGTGCAGTACTTATCTGAAGATCAAGTAGTGAAGCCGTTGCGCTGGCAACGAGGTGTATAAGCGATGAATTTTGCAGAGTTATCAATCACCCGTAAGGTGATCAGCTGGATGTTCGCGCTATTGTTACTCGTTGGCGGTAGTATTTCATTTTTTAGCTTAGGTCAGTTGGAATTTCCTGAGTTCACTCTTAAAAATGCATTAGTGGTGACCAGTTACCCTGGCGCATCACCTGAACAAGTGGAAGAGGAAGTCACTTTACCGCTTGAAGATGCACTACAACAACTTGATGGCATAAAGCACATAGTTTCAATTAACAGTGCGGGTTTATCGCAAATCGAAATTGAAATTGTAGAGCAGTACGACAAAGACGCACTACCACAAATGTGGGATGAAGTGCGCCGTAAGGTTAATGACACCATCCCTCAGTTACCACCCGGGGTGAATACTCCATCTGTAATTGATGACTTTGGTGATGTTTACGGAATCTTACTCAATATCAGTGGTGACGGTTATAGCAACCGTGAACTGCAAAATTATGCGGACTTTTTACGTCGCGAACTCGTGCTTGTTGATGGCATCAAAAAGGTCACGATTGCAGGTAAAATTAACGAGCAAGTCATTGTTGAGATGTCTCAGCAAAAGCTCAATGCGTTAGGCCTAGATCAAGATTATATCTACAGCTTAATCAATAGTCAGAACGTGGTATCTAATGCTGGGACTATCCGCGTTGGTGATAACCGTATTCGTATTCATCCAACAGGGGAATTTGATAGCGTATCGGAAATGGAGCGCTTATTGGTGAGTGCACCTGGTAGCACTAAATTAGTCTACCTAGGGGATATCGCCAAAATCTACAAAGACACAGAAGAAACCCCAAGCAATATCTATCATGCTAATGGTAAAAACGCATTATCGATTGGTATTTCGTTCTCAAGTGGTGTGAACGTGGTAACGGTTGGCGAAAGTGTCAATGCAAGAATGGTAGAGCTTAACGGCGAACTGCCTATTGGCATGCAGCTAGAAACGGTTTACGACCAAAGTAAGATGGTCGATCAAACAGTAAAAGGCTTTTTAGTCAGCCTTGCTCAATCTATCGCTATTGTGATTGGTGTGCTGTTGGTGTTTATGGGGGTACGCTCTGGCATCCTGATTGGTTTGGTGTTGCTACTGACCATTCTTGGCACCTTTATCGTGATGAAAGTGCTTAATATCGAGCTGCAGTTAATCTCGCTCGGTGCCTTGATCATCGCGCTTGGTATGCTGGTGGATAACGCCATTGTAGTTACTGAGGGGATATTAATTGGCATTAAACGTGGTAAAACCCGTTTAGAAACTGCCAAAGAAGTCGTCACACAAACCCAATGGCCGCTACTGGGTGCCACCATTATTGCCATTATTGCTTTTGCGCCTATTGGTTTATCTGACACTGCTACTGGCGAGTTCTGTGTATCGCTATTCCAAGTGTTGTTAATCTCGCTATTTATTAGCTGGATTACTGCGATGACGCTAACACCTTTCTTTTGCAATATGATGTTCAAAGATGGTGACGCGCCAACTGGAGATGTTGAGGATGACCCATACAAAGGGTGGTTATTTCAGGTTTATCGCACCACATTAAACCTAGCGATACGCTTTAGAGTGCTTACCGTTCTGTTAATTATTGCAGCATTAATCACTTCACTTGCTGGTTTTGGTCACGTGAAAAACGTGTTCTTCCCTGCGTCAAACACGCCAATATTTTATGTTGATGTGTGGATGCCTGAAGGGACTGATATCAAAGCGACTGAGTCTTTCTTACATAAAATTGAAGAGAATCTATTAGCTGAGCAAGCTGAAAAAGATGTCGGCATGGTTAACTTGACCACAGTGCTAGGTCAAGGCGCGCAACGTTACGTGCTGCCCTATGTACCAGAAAAAGGCTACAGTGCTTATGGTCAGTTATTGATTGAAATGACCGATTTAACTACCGTAAACAGCTATATGCGTATTCTGGAAAAAGAGCTGAGTGTGCGTTTTCCAGAGGCTGAATATCGCTTTAAATACATGGAAAATGGTCCAAGCCCAGCCGCAAAAATTGAAGCGCGTTTTTATGGCGAAGATCCAAAAGTACTGCGTGAAATCGCGGTTAAAGCTGAAGCGATTTTTAATGCTGAACCTACAGCCGTTGGCGTAAGACATAACTGGCGCAATCAAGTTCAAATGATCCGCCCGCAACTGGCGTTTGCTCAAGCTAGAGAAACCGGTATCAGCAAAACGGATTTAGATAATGCATTACTGACCAACTTTAGTGGTAAGTCAGTGGGTGTGTATCGTGAAAATAGTCACCTGCTACCTATTGTTGCTCGTGCACCCGCATCAGAACGTTTAGATGCTGAAAGTATTTGGAAACTGCAAGTATGGAGTAGCGAAAGCAATACCTTTGTTCCTGCAACACAAGTGGTTTCAAGTTTTGATACTGAGTGGGAAAACCCAATCATTATGCGTCGTGATCGTAAGCGTGTGTTGTCAGTGCTTGCCGACCCGATTAATGGTACCGATGAAACGGCTGATTCCGTATTCCGTAAATTACGCCCAGCAATAGAAGCCATCGAACTGCCAGCAGGCTATGAGCTTGAATGGGGCGGAGAGTATGAATTATCAACTGAAGCTCAAGTGTCAGTATTTAGCTCATTACCTATGGGTTACTTATTCATGTTTTTGATTACGGTATTACTGTTTAACTCAGTCAGACAGCCATTGGTTATCTGGTTTACTGTACCACTGGCGTTAATTGGTGTGGTATCGGGTCTATTGTTATTTGATGCACCGTTTAGCTTTATGGCGTTACTTGGGTTACTCAGTTTAACTGGGATGATCATTAAAAATGGTATCGTGCTGGTGGACCAAATCAACGTTGAATTAGCTCAAGGTAAAGACCCTTATCAAGCGGTTGTTGATTCATCAGTGAGCCGTGTACGACCTGTATTGATGGCGGCAATTACGACTATGTTAGGTATGGTGCCGCTATTAAGTGATGCCTTTTTTGGCTCAATGGCGATTACCATTATCTTTGGTCTTGGATTTGCGTCGATTCTAACGCTTATCGTATTGCCAGTGACTTACACTATGGCATTTCGTATTCCTTACCAAAAAGCGACAGTGAAGGCATAATTTACTGAGTATGAACAGGACGTATCAAGTTATTCTATAGCGGATAGCAATAGGATACATCGATATCTAGAAAGCCTAACTTGAATCTCAAGTTAGGCTTTTTTATGTGCAATTACACTGGACGATTTGGGTAGTTAACCCTATAATTGAACGAGTGCTCAATATAATTTGAGTATTATTTTGTTCAGTTAATATATCGAGACCGCTATGAGTAAACCTGCCAAATTTAACCGTGAAGAGACCATTCAAAAAGCGGCCAATTTATATTGGGAAAAAGGCTTTCACGCTACATCGATGCGTAACCTTCAAGAAGTGATTGATATGCGTCCTGGCAGTATCTATGCAAGCTTTGGTAGCAAAGAAGGGCTATTTAAAGAAGCATTACAGCACTATGCAACATCAGGTATTGTTCAGTTAAACCAGTGTATCGCCGATAATGATTCTCCTATTGCAGCGCTTAAACAATTTGTTGAAACTGCTGTGCTGGCTAATCGTAATTGTGCCCCGAGTGGCATGTGTATGCTTGTTAAAACGGTGGCGGAATTGACTGACGAAAATGCAGATTTACTTGAACAAGCAAAGCGGTCATTAGTGATGGTTGAGACAGCATTTGCTGAGTTATTGGCGCAAGCGCAAGCACAATGTGAAGTAGACACTCAGCAGACACCTCAAGCACTGGCACGTTTTTTACAAGTACAGATTATTGGTATTCGTACGTATGCTCATGCCAATAGCGACGATAATACGATTCAGGATTTTATCGACGCAATTTTCAGTAATCCACCTTTAGCCAAGCAGAGTTAATAAGACTTTTCATCGTTGAAGCGATGTTATTGAAGGTGCTGTTATTAAAAGCTCTGCTATTTACTGAGTACATGTCATTAAAGGGTAAGGAGTGAACAAGGTGAAAGGAAATCTAAAGCGGCCAAACATCACCTTGGCTTTTGATGTGTATGGCACCTTAATTAATACTCATGGCGTGTTAATCCTGCTCGAGACAATGATAGGCGACAAGGCTAAAGCCTTTTCCAATCGTTGGCGTGAAAAGCAATTAGAGTATTCCTTTCGTCGCGGGTTGATGAAAAACTATATTCCTTTTAGTGACTGTACTCGCCAAGCACTTGAATATACCTGCGATTATTATCAAATTTCCTTATCTGCTGAACAAAAACATGCGCTGATGGAGTGTTATAAAACCTTACCCAGCTTTGAAGATGTTAAGCCAGCCTTGATAGCATTGAATGCACAGGGTTATCGTATGTTTGCTTTTTCAAATGGCACTAAGCGTGCCGTTGAAACATTACTGCATGCTGCGGGAATAGATGCATTGTTTGAAGGGGTCGTCAGCGCTGACGAGATAAAAACGTTTAAACCTAACCCAGATATTTACCAACACTTTTTACAGGCAACTGAGTCGAAGGCAAGTGATACTTGGCTGATATCAAGTAATCCGTTTGATGTGATTGGTGCAATAGCGACAGGGCTTAAAGCGGCTTGGGTTAAGCGAACTGAAGGTGCTGTATATGACCCGTGGGAAATCCAGCCCAACGTGATTGTTGCTGATTTACAGCTGCTTGATTCTGCACTTAACGAGTGTGTTAAATAGGTGCAAAGCTCACTCGTAAGCGAGCTTATAACTAGGTTGTTATTAACGAGTAATATCCGATAGTCACTGATAGAAAGTCACTGATAATAAGTAGCTGATAATAAGTAACTGGTAGTAAATAACTGATAGTAATTGAAGCCTTAGTAGAATTAAGCAACTCGCTTTTTATTTTTAAGCATTTCTTGATCGGCTTTATCGAGTAAATCAGTAAAATTAGTATGTAAATCGACTTCGATACTACCAATAGAGACGGAATACTCAGGTAAATGTTTCGCGCGTTTCGCGCAGCAAAAACCACCCTCTAAGCGTTGCTTAAAAGCAACGAGATCGGACTCATGTTCTAACATAACCAGTGCGACAAATTCATCCCCACCAATACGACCAATGACATCACTTTGACGCACGGTATTCTGCAATACTGTGCCAATGTGCTTAATCATATCATCACCCGTTTTATGGCCATATTGGTCATTAATAAGCTTAAAGTTATCGACATCTAAGTAGCAAAGTCCCAGCTTAGCTTGGTTACGTTTGGCTAGCGCAATACGTTGCTGACTCAGGGTTTCAAAGCCACGGCGATTATTAATGCCTGATAAAGGATCTGTAATCGCCAGTTGCTGCATTTGGCCGTATAAATCGATTAAGGCGAGATCAGATTCAAGAATGTCTTTTAATTGTTCAATAAGCTCTAAGTAACTGTCCTCATATTCTGTTTGCTTATAATCCATGACACAGAATGTTCCGAAAGGGTGCCCGTCAGGCCAAAAAACGGGGACGCCCAAATAAGACGTAAAGCCATCGTTGTGGACTTCTGGGTTGGTATCCCAACAAGGGTCTATCGGGGCATTGGGTACATACAGCGGATTGCCAGTTTCAACGATACGGCGACAGAAAATATTGGCTTCGGGTTCTATGACAATGCCTGCTGCATAGGGATTACTGTCTTGCTGACTTGAGATAGTGACTTGAAAGCCATCATCGGGGGTAAATTGAACTAAAAAACCGGCAGGAGCATGAAATACCTTAGCAAGTAAGTTCACCGTTTTCTGCCATTTATCTAATGATATTAGCTCATTAGGATTATCAAGAAGGAATGTTTTGGGATCAAATATTGGTTTTTTTTTATTCATTGATAAACCCATCATGCTTTTTCAATGAATTAATTATAGTTCAAGATTTCAGATTCGAGGTATTGCCAGTCAGCGCGAGCGTTGAGACAAGGATTTGAATATAAACCGTGAAGGCAAATCTAAATAGCTTTTTGTCGCTCAATAGATTTGCCGAACACAGATGTCATGTTAGGTAACGATGACAAGTTAGTTAGCGGACTCTTCAAGTAATTGAGTCAGCACTTGCTTATAAGAGTCAACAGGGTGCGCACCGTTTAGCGCGCTGGTGCGGTTGAATACCACAGTAGGAACAGATGAAATACCCGCCGCTGTCCATTGGCCTTTTTCCATGTTGATGCGCGTTCGCACTTCAGGGTTATCCAGTAACGCCATGGCTTCATCAACTTGTAAACCGACTGCGGCTAACTCTTTAGCCAACACTGCTCTGTCTGAGATATCTTTATGTTCAGTGAAGTAGGCAGAAAATAATCTTAGCTTGAGCTGGGTTTGCTTATCGAATTGTTTGGCATAATCTAACAATATGTGTGCATCGAAGGTATTCACTATGTGCATGTTATCGCCAAAGTTAAATTCAAAACCTAACTCGGCGCCACGAGCGGTAATATTGGCGCGGGCATTGTCACTATCTTCACGGCTCGAACCATATTTGCGTGCCACGTGAGCGCGTAACTCTTCACCTTCTGGTGGCATGTTTGGATTAAGTTCAAACGGTTGCCACTCAATATCGACTTTATCTGCAATATCCAGCTCGCGAATCGCTTGTTGTAAGCTTTGATAACCAACAATACACCATGGACAAACAACATCTGACACGATATCGAGTTTAATTTTATCTGACATGCTTAGCCTTGTTTTTGTGGTGATGAAACGAAAACCAGCGAAAGCTGATAATGCTTTCGCTGGTGCTATGTTTTACTTGTTATCTTGCCATGCAAATGGCTGAAATGGCGCATCTACTGGAGTATGTGCAATGTGATTAACGTAGTTGCTGATCACTTTTTGCGACAAACCTAGAATAATTTCCAGTAACTGCTGTTGACCATAACCTGCCGCAAAGAAGGCGTCCATTTCTGCATCGGATAATAAACCACGTTTACGAACCATGAGTAATGTGGTGTCGTGCAGCGCTTGTAACTTGTCAGTTGGCATAGCAGTGCGGTTTCTTAGTGCTTCGGTTAATTCACTATCAACCTTCATCATTCCTGCAATAGCGGTATGTGCTGGGACACAATATGTGCAGCCATGCTCAACATTAATGGTTTGCCATACTACGGTAAGCTCTTCGGCGTTAAATGATGAGTTAGTAAATAGTTTATGTAGGTCTTGATATGCCTCAAATGTCGCAGGAGACTCAGCCAGCACACCATGTAGGTTGGGGATCATGCCGTTAGCTTTTTTAGATTGCGCTAATAAATCTTTACTTGCTGCAGGCGCAGTCTCTAAGGTGTGAATAGTAAATTTGCTCATGGTGTACTCCAGAATTTATATCATTCAAATGTGTTTAATTAATTCAAATATTATTAGCAGTAATACACCATGTTGTTGGCGTACATTTGCTTGGCTTGGTTAAAATATAGAATGAATTGAACGATCGTTCAAGTATTATTTTGAACAATTGTTCAAAATGGTTTGATTATCTATCTAAGGTGATGAAAACTATCAGCAAAATAATTGTGCTGATAAAAGTGTTACATTAGTCGTTATCAGAATTGGTTGATGGAGCTGTTGGGCGAGGGGCTTTATGTTTTGCTATTCGCTTGCTATAACTAGTTGTAGCTATAGCTGC
This sequence comes from Shewanella sp. 10N.286.52.A9, assembly GCF_041468985.1. NCBI lineage: Bacteria > Pseudomonadati > Pseudomonadota > Gammaproteobacteria > Alteromonadales > Shewanellaceae > Shewanella > Shewanella sp. 10N.286.52.A9. Next base: position 85,174 of record NZ_JBFRJQ010000010.1, read on the forward strand.
TTTATTTTCGAGAATTTTTGCCGTTTATCGTTAGTTTTGATCATTATTTGGAAAGACATCTATGAGAGGCCAGTCGCCTTATTCTCGCGTTGAGCGAATCCTTGAATATATCCATCGCCATATCGATCAAACCTTAGGTTTGGATGATTTAGTGGAGGTGTTTGGCATTTCAAGATGGCAATTGCAGCGTATTTTTCAGCAGCAAACTGGTTTAAATGTGGCCCAATATGTCAGGGAGTTAAAGTTAAGTTTAGCAGCCGAAAAAGTACTGACGACCCATGATCGTATGCTAGATATAGCGTATCAATTTGGTTTTACTTCTGAGGTCAGCTTTAGTCGTTCATTTAAACAACTGTTTGGTCTTAGCCCTAGTCAATATCGTAGAAGGGGTACCAAAGTTGGTCTAAGAAACCCTATCACTCAACGAGCTGAGCATTTTATTGATAGTACTTCTTTGCAGACCCGTATTGAGCATCGACCAGAGTTTACTGTTTATGGTATTTCAAGTCCGTTAAACGGTTTGTTGGAAGCCTCGCCAAACGTGGCAACAATTGTGCCTAATTTATGGGAGACCTTATTTAGTCAACTCGGTGAGAGCACGGAATGTAAAGCGCAATTGGTTGGGGTTGTAGATACCCAACAGCAAACACCAGAGCATGCCAATTTACATTATTGGGCGGCATTGCAAATCGATGCACCTTCTGCTGAAACATTACAGTCCTATGTTACACAAGCTAAGTTATCCAGTTTGGTTATCCCTACCCAAGATTATGCTGTGGTGTCTTACCATGGTTTAGCGAGTGGCTTTAGCCAATTGGTTGAGTGGTTAATATGCGATTGGTTACCTCAATCAGGCTTTGACAGCGTGAATGGTTTTGAACTTGAACATTATGGACCACTCACGTCCCATATTGATACACCCACCGATATGGAATATTGGTTACCTATTCGAACCTTGCCTTAATACAGTTAATTAGGAATTGTGATTTTACTCTCGAAATCATACTTTATTTCAAATTTCCTCGTTTCATGCACCAAATTGTTAAATGTAATAGGATGAAACACTATATTATTCGCGCTTGATAATCATTCTCATTACTATTCATGTTTGTTGACATGAAATTGAACGATATAAGGCAGAGGGCGGTATGGTCTCATCTAAGAATAAGAAGTCATTTAACATCACCATGGTTGCAGCAGCAATCACTACTTCAATGGCATATAGCCAGCAAGTATTGGCTGAAGAAAGCAATGACTTAAGTATTGAAGTGCCAAAGTTTGAGACAATTACTGTTCTCGGCCAAGCCTACAGAAACACAGCAACCAAAACGTCTTTAACGCCACTAGAGACGCCACAAGGTGTGACGGTTATTGACAGTGAGTTGTTAGATCAACGAGGTGTTAAGTCGTTAAACCAAGCGCTTCGTTATGTTCCTGGTGTCACTACTGAGCAAAAAGGTGGCGCAGTCACCATGTATGACACCTTCAATATCCGTGGTTTTGATGTAAACCAAAGCTACTATGACGGCTTGGTGCTGCAATCATTAACAGGCTGGAACTTACAACCACAAATTGACCCTATTGCACTTGAGCAAGTTGAAGTGTTTAAAGGCCCGACATCAGTACTTTATGGCTCAATGCCACCTGGTGGCATGGTCAATATGATTGCCAAAACGCCACAAGAAATGCGCAGCACTGATGTGAATGTTGCAGTGGGTTCTGACAACCTGACCGAAGCATCGATTGATACTACTGGCCAAATTGGCGATAGTGATTTCTCATACCGTGTGATTGCTTTAGCACGCAGTAAAGATGGTCAAGTAGACCATACTGAAGAAGAGCGTTTTGTATTCGCGCCTTCGATCGATTGGAATGTGTCAGATAGCACTTACATTAACTTTAACTTGTACTATCAAAATGACCCGTCAATGGGGATGAATTCATCATTACCTGCATCGGGCATGATTTACGACAATCCAAATGGCAGCACGAGCCCATCGACATTTGCGGGTGATAAGAATTGGTCTGAGTTTGAGCGTGAATTTGTGTTAGCTGGTTATAAAATCAATCACGATTTCAACGATAACTGGTCGTTCTTACAAAACTTCCGCTATATGGATGCGACGTTATCGCAAAAGAACACTTACCACTTAGGCGACAACTTTGACCCTATGACAGGTGACTTAGATCGTAACATCTACAGCACTGAAGAGAGCTCAACGGGCTACACCATAGATAACCAGTTATCTGGTTTAGTCTATACGGGTAACTTAGAGCACAACCTATTGTTTGGTTTGGATTACCAAAAACTTGATGGTGTGTCAGCGTACTCAGAGTACGGCACGACGAGCCAGTTTGGTACGTTCAATATCTTCAACCCAAATAATGACATGATTGACCCATCGCAGTTGTCATCAACCTATGATGCAAAAGATGATGTGATGGTTGAGCAAACGGGTTTGTATTTCCAAAACCAAATGCGCTACAACAACCTGATCATGATTTTAGGTGGTCGCTATGATGATTACAGTTCATCAAGTGAATATTCAGATGACTACGGCGATAGTAAATCAGCAGCTGATCATCAAGAGTTCTCTTATCGTGTTGGTGCTATGTACGAGTTCGACAATGGTATTTCGCCATTTGTTAGCTATGCAACGAGCTTTGAGCCAGTTGCAGGGACTAAAACCGATGGTTCAACCTACAAGCCTGAAATGGGTGAACAGTTTGAGTTTGGTTTAAAATATGGCTCGGCTGATCAAAGTAAAACAGCGGCATTGTCATTCTTTAACATCGTGAAAAGTGACGCGCTAATGGCTAACCCTGATGACCCATGGGGCGATAAGCTGCAAATCGGTGAAATCGAATCTCGTGGTGCAGAGTTTGAAGGTCAATGGTATGTGACTGACAGCTTTGATGTTGCCGTTAACTACACTTACATCGACATGGAAATTACCAAAGACAGTGGTAATGGCTTACAAGGTACACAGCCTATCTATGTGCCAAAACATGCTGCATCGTTATGGACTAACTACCATATTGATGATGGTGCGTTAGCAGGTATGCGTATTGGTGGTGGTGTGCGTTACGTGGGCGAAATGCAAATGGATGCCATGAACACAGACCAAGTTGATTCTTACACCTTAGTTGATTTATCAGTGGGTTATGACTTAGGTGAGTTCAGTACTAGCTTGCTAGGTGCCAGTGTTAACTTAGTGGCTAATAACCTATTCAACGAAGAATACTACACCTGTTATGACTCAGTGAATTGTTGGTACGGTGCTGAGCGAAACATTGAATTAAATTTCAAATATAACTTCTAATCTAGTGTGAAGTGTTTGCCATAAAGCGGAACCGTTTCGCTTTATGGCCCTAATTTATCGATTGGTCAGGCCATGAGTTTAGCTGTTTTTAACGATATATATCAGCAATGTGAACAAATCTCTCCTTATCTTAAAGGGGAGATTTTGGTTTCTGACCGTCCAGATTCTTCTTTGATTTCATACCATGGTTCTAACCTAGCGAATATCCGCTCACTGTATCAAAGTATCAAGCTGCAATCGCCTGAGGCTGGTCAAGCTTATTGGCTCACTCGTAGCTGGGATTTACTGACATGGCAGCCATTGTATGTTGCCATTACTGCGATTTATCACTGCCAAGTCTTGCCTGATTTATGCAATATGTCTCAGCGTCATCAAGATGGTGTCGTGGCAGGTTTTTGTTTTTCATGTACTGACTGCGATACCGGTGAGTATCATCAGTTAGTCAGCGCCGCAGGTCAGCAACTTTTGACTATTTTCGAGCATTTTCGCCAAGAGCTAGATCAATCTGTTCGCTGTCGCCCTCGATTTGTTGAGCACTTAATTGCAGATGCATTATTGTCTCGCTTACTCTTATTGCAACAGACTAATCCTGAATTCTCTGCTACTTTTATTCGTCAACAGGCCGTGTTGTGGCTCGATGCTTTGTCATTATCTGATGAGCACATCACGAAGATTCAGCTTTCACCTATAACAAACCAATTAGTGTTTACACGTTCTAGCTGTTGCTCCGTGTATAAAACCGTTACTGGCCAAAAGTGCGCTAATTGCCCCAAGTTAAAACAGAAGAGTGTTTAATGTACCAACTGAGTCACGTTAAAGTTATCCGCGATGAGCGCACCATTCTTGATATTGAACAACTGAACATAGATCCCCACGCCTTAACCGTCGTGCTGGGTCATAATGGTTCTGGTAAGTCGACACTCGTTAATCTTTTGGCTAACCAGTTTCAGCCAGAAGCGGGTGACATTACCTTAGATAACCAACCGCTGAAAAAATATTCTGCCAAAGAGCTTGCTAGAACCGTTGCTTATTTGCCGCAAAAGCTACCTGAGGTGGCAGGGTTAAATGTGTCAGAGCTTGTTCGCTTGGGGCGTTTCCCTTGGCGTGGCACGCTAGGGCGCTGGCGTGATGAAGATCAACAAATTATCGAAAAAGCGATGGCTGAAACTGGGGTTACAGAGTTTAAAGATGCGTTAGCGGATCAACTATCAGGTGGTGAGCGACAACGCACTTGGGTGGCAATGTTATTAGCTCAACAGGCCAAAATGATGATCCTTGATGAGCCCACATCCGCTTTAGATATTCAGCACCAATATCAATTGATGGAGCTACTCAGTCGCTTGAATAAAGAAACCGGTGTTGGGGTGATTGTCATTTTGCATGACCTTAACTTAGCGCTGCGTTTTGCCACGCAAATAGTGGCATTAAAGAAAGGCCAGATAGCGTTTCAGGGGGATACTGATATTTTACTTGATGAAGCCTTGCTAAGTGATTTATATGCAACGCCAGTAACCTTAGTTGATCATCCAAACAAGCCACATAAGGTGGCGATTGTATGTTAAAACCATCTGCCTTGTTATGGTCGTATTTATTGGCATTTATTGTGATTATGCCAGCGTTTGCAGAGCCTAGTGTCGCTGTCGATACTGGTAAAACAAACACCCAAATTACCATTGAGGATAGTCGTGGTATTCAGGTTTTACCACGCACTCCTAAGCGTGTTGCAGCGCTCAATTGGGATATTGCAGAGCAAGTATTAGAGCTGGGCGTTACACCTATTGCCATGCCAGATGTTGCAGGGTACAAAGAGTGGGTGATGAACCCGTTAGTACCCGAAGAGGTGATGGATGTTGGCACTCGTGTGGAGCCTAACTTTCAACGTTTAGCTGCATTAAAACCTGATGTGATAATCATTGCATCACCACAGTTAGATTTATTACCCCGACTTGAGCAAATTGCGCCAGTATTATTTTTTCAAACCTACAGCGAGCATCATGACAATGCTAAGGCGGCGTTAGATAACTTTTTTAGTATCGCAAAAGTATTAGACAAAACCTCACAAGCTCAAGCCAGAATTGACAAAATGCATGCAGTGATTGATGAGCAGAAACAACAATTACTCACGGCATATCAAGGCAAACTACCTAATGTAAGCACTTTTAGGTTTGCCAGTATGACCTCGGTTTATTTGTATGGTGACAATTCTACCGCTCAATATGCTTTATCGTTACTTGGGATCAAACCTGCTATCGAAGTGGAAGCCACTCAATGGGGCGTGAAGCAGCAGAGGTTAAAATCACTTCGACATGTGGGTGATGGCGTCGCACTGTATTTTGAGCCTTTTGCCCAAGAAGCTGAACTTGAAGAAAGTGTCATGTGGAATGCCATGCCTTTTGTGCGTCACAACAAGATGAACAGTATTGAACCTGCATGGAATTATGGCGGGGCCATTTCAATTGAATACATGGCTCAAGCTCTCACTCGCAGCTTATTAGCGATTGCGCCAACCTCTGAGATTCATAAGGGGGCGATGCATGAGTAACCTTGCGATGTCGCAGCGCTACGTATTTACCTTTGTTGCACTGGTATTAGCGGTATTGATGTCGGCGCAGATTGATACCCAAATCCTTGTTTCCGAGCAGTTGTCATTGTTGATGAACTTTTCTGACAGACTCACTTTGGCAGATAGTTTTGATGCCATCATGTTTGTTGAATCTCAACTGCCACGGATTGTTATGGCAATCATGGTTGGCGCCATGTTAGGCCTGGTCGGCAGTTTAATGCAGCAGTTAACACAAAACCCATTAGTGTCGCCCATGACGCTGGGTACTGCTTCAGGGGCTTGGCTTGCACTGGTGGTGATGAATGTGTGGTTTCCGTCGTATGTGGGTGACTATGCACCGATAGCGGCATTAATTGGCGCCATGCTGACATTGGGATTAGTGATTCTAATTGCGGGAGTTCGCAACCTTGCTGGTTTACCTGTGGTGTTGGCAGGTATGGCGGTTAATATCTTACTGGGTGCTATTGCAACGGCGATTATTCTACTTAATGACCAATATGCTAAAAACCTGTTTATATGGGGAGCAGGGGATCTAGCACAAAATGGTTGGGCGCAAATACAGTGGCTACTGCCTAAGTTGTCTGTAGCAGTACTTATCTTCATATTCGCACCACGGATATTAGCCTTGTTGCGCATGGGACAAGCAAGTGCATCTGCCCGTGGGCTGAATATCATTCCTGCCATTTTAGGCTTATTTGCCATTGGCCTGTGGCTTATTGCAGCCAGTATTACCAGCGTTGGTGTGATAAGTTTTATTGGCTTGTTAGCGCCAAATATTGCTCGGCAGCTGGGAGCAAGAACCCCAAAAGATGAACTGTTTTACAGCATGTTGTTGGGCGGTCTTATTCTAGTGTTAACCGATGCACTTGCTGTGGGGTTAAGTGTATTAACCTTTGATTTAGTGCCATCGGGTACCGCTGCTGCCTTTATCGGTGCGCCCGCTTTGATTTGGTTTACTCGCCGTAAACTATCAGCTCAAGATCAGTTGTCTTTTTCAATGCCGAAAAGTCATTATGTGATGAGCCAAGCTAAATTAATGGTGTTAGTTGCTGGTTTAGTGTTACTCGGCTTATTTACGACGGTATTTAATCAAGTCACTGTTGCTCAAGATGTATCGAGTGCGCAAGACATCATCTGGACTTGGGCAATACCTGACGCCTTTGGCTGGCAAATTCAGTGGCCAAGGTTGCTGACCGCAGCCTCTGCTGGGGCTGGACTTGCTGTTGCTGGGGTATTGCTACAACGGTTGATTTACAACCCGTTGGCAAGTCCTGATATTCTAGGTATTTCTGCCGGGGCGACATTAGCCCTAGTGGGCGGTGCGATTTTTGTTGGGTTAAATATTTTTAGCACTGCGCCTGCCATTGCCTTTTTAGGTAGCATGTCGGTGTTAGCTATTTTATTGGTCTTAGGCAAACGGCATCAGTATGCGCCTTCAATGCTTATTTTAATTGGTATCGCACTGACTGCATTGATTGAAGCCATAGTGCAATTTGCGTTAGCCAAAGGTGATGAAACGTCTTATATCATTTTGAGTTGGTTGGCTGGCTCAACCTATCGAGTGACACCATCCTCGGCATTAACCTTAGTTGCCATGGTGATTGGTTTAATTGGTTTTGCATTGGTGACATGTCGCTGGTTAACATTGATTTCAACGGGGCGAGAATTTGCTAAAGCCAGAGGCTTGAACGTGCCCAAAGCATTTGTCTTGTTGCTAAGCTGCGTGGCATTACTTTGCGCTGCTGTCACTGCCACCATGGGACCTGTTGCATTTATTGGTTTACTTGCACCGCATATGGCAGTGATTTTAGGTGCCAAAAAAGTTGAAATGCAATTACCAACAGCTGCGGTATTAGGTGCAGGCTTGATGGTGTTTTCTGATTGGTTAGGGCAAAACCTAGTTTATCCGTCGCAAATTGCCGCTGGGACTATCGTATCTGTCGTTGGCGGAATTTACTTTATCTTGCTGCTATTACAAGGCCGGCGGTCGATGAATTAGTCTTATATCAGTTAAAAACTAACTGGTATTGGACAACAGGTGCCAATAAAAAAGCCCAGTTACACTGGGCTTTTTTGTGGTTAAAACAAGATGTTTTAGGTCGCAGGTTGGCGAGAACTAGCCGATCCGCGGGCCATTCTTGATGGCGACCGAACGGGCCAGAATCCCTAACGTTGTCCCGTTATGCAATAAAGCACTCATGGTTGGATTAAGCCAGCCAAGTGCAGCAGCGAGCATAATGCCACTGTTGACGTATTCAGCGACTTTTATGTTGCTGTTGATCATCTTCATTGCGATTTGAGACAGCTGATAGGTTTCAGCAACACCGTATAACCTATCTTGCAGTAACACGACATCGGCAGCTTGTCTGGCAAGTTCTGTGCCTTTGCACATGGCTACACCAACGTTAGCTTTGGTTAATGCTGGTGCATCATTTACGCCATCACCCACAAACATCACTTTATGGCCTTGCTGCTGCAATGACTCAATGATGGTTGATTTGGTTTCTGGTGTCGCCTCTGCAAACACTCTATCGAGTTTGAGATCTTCTCCAAGCATGTTGGCTTTGTAGACACTATCGCCAGAGATCATCATCAATTGGCTAATGCCCAACTGTTTTAGATCTTCTAGGGTTTGATAGACATCTTCACGTAGGTGATCTCTAAGGCCAATCATGCCCATTAGTTCGCCTTGATGAGAGATAAAAATCAGATGACGCCCTTTGGCTTCATATTGACGAATTTGCTCTTCATAGGCACTAAAGTCGACAGATTCGTGTGACTCTAGGAAGTGACGACTACCCATAACAAGGCAATGGTCATTGACGGTGCTTTTGAGCCCATGAGCAATGACGTATTCCACTTCACCATGATCAATGTGTGGCAGTTGATGATGCTTAGCAGCATTCACTACCGCTTGTGAAAGCGGATGGTTGCTGTGCTCTTCAACTGAGGCTGCGATGGCCAATAAATCTCGAGCGCAGTGTTCACCTTGGCAATTGAATGGCACCACGTCGGTGACCTCCATATCGCCATGGGTTAAGGTGCCGGTTTTATCGAATACACACACATCGACTTCGGCTAGCTTTTCAATGGCGCTACCGCCTTTGAGTAAGATGCCTTGCTGAGCGGCGCGGTACATAATGGACTTGAACGTCACTGGAGTACTGAGTTTTAGCGCACAGGAGTAATCGACCAAAAAGACAGATGCGACACGATTAATATCTTGAGTCAGTGCAAATACTGCTGCACCGATCCCTAAGGTAATTTTTACGCGGCGATTCGCCATGTCTTGGGTGACTTGCTGGATCTCGCTTTTTTCGCTCAGAGAGTCGTAAATCAGTTGGGCAATTTTAGCGGTAGTCGCTTCACTACCGACCTTATCAACTCTGACCTTAATCGTGCCTTCATGCACGCTAGAACCTGAATACACAACGGCATCGAGTTCTCGTCGAATAGGAACACTTTCACCCGTCAACGCTGACTGATTAATTAGCGCAGCGCCATCAATGACAACGCCATCAATCGGAACAGGGTCACCTGGAACTAATTCGATAATGTCGTTCACCGCAAGCTCAATTGAGCTTACCTGCAAGCGAGTGCCATCAGGCATGATCTGCCAAACAATAGACTCTTGTGGGATCATCAAATCAGCGAGCAACTTGTCACTTTTACGACAGGTTTCTTGCTCCATGAATTCGCCAAGACTAATGAGCGTTTGGGTCATCATCGCAGTGCGATAATCTCCGCGATAGGCTGATAAACCTACGGCGATAGCGTCAAGCACTTCAACCGATACACGTTTTTGTTTCAGCTCTGAAATGCCTTCAGCAAGGGTCGGTGCTATCAGAGTGGCAGTGGTCAAAGCACCCCATTTATTAGGCAGCAAAGCCGCTGATAAAGTACCAATGACATTCATGGCGATATCGCCACGGGTAAATTGATGCTCAGACTCTTCAAGCTCAGCTTCGCTAAGATCAATCTGGGTTAGCCTAGCCTCGATAGTGTGAGGCTCAAGCAAGTTGTCATCGTAATCAATCACAATCGAGTGAGCGGTTTCATTGACCCGCACAGCACTGACGCCTTGGATCACCATGAGGCTTTTTTTGATCCACTCGCCAGTATCTTCAAGCTCGGTTGCTCGATTGAGCTTGAAGCGTATACGACCCGGAATATGGTGCTTAATTCGCAACGGGATCATTATTCACCTTTATGCAAATTACGGTAATAATCTAACTCAGCTTGTGTGTCTTCGAGGCGCTCTTTGAGCTCTTCTACTTCACCACGTACTGTAGACCAGGCTTTTTCGCCGGTTGATGCCACACTTTGTTGCACCTTTTTATTGCTGATCAAATACGCCACGGCAGCGCCTGCGGCTAATCCCATCATAAAGTGGGTTTTGGTGTTTTGTGCTTTATATGGTGCAGCGTTTTCAGTCGGAGCAGACTGTGCCTGTTGAGCCTGACCTGCTGGGCCATAACCGTAACCATAGCCATAAGGAGGATAATTATTCATGGTGATTTTTTCCTGAAAATTGATCGACGAGGTAAAGTCCCGCTGCGCCTGCAGCCAAAATCGTCATTAATGACAAGACTGGACGGCCAGCCATTTTACCAGCAGCATAAGTGGTGAGCCCACTGATTGCCGCCGCTTGAATAGCTGATTTAGTCGCCTTAGACACCATCATTTCTGCTTCTATCTCACCTTGTTTGTAAGATTTCCACTGGGTGGCGACCGAGGCGCCACCGCCTACCATGGCACCGACAAGCAAAGCACGGCTGGCAGGGCTTAGTTGGCTGTATGTATTACTCATGCTGGTTTCATTTCATCTGATGATTGCGTTGCTAGCACTGGTGCTTCTTCAGTTGGAGCTGGCTCTGCTTCAGCAGTCGCTTCTTCAGCTGGTGCTTGATAATGACGCTCTACCGATGCTTGAAAACCTTCTTTACCCGCACTGTAGGTGTCTTTAAAGATTTCACTGCTGTTAGTCACGTTTTCTTTAACGCTACTCGCTGTTTGGCTTGCGGTTTCTTTTACTTTACCGCCACCCGTTTTGAGCATGTCACCTGCGCCAGATACTACGTCCATTAACTTGCCACGGACTTTATCATTGCTAAGTAATAATGCGGCTGCAGCGCCAATCATTGCGCCTTTCCAAAATTCTTTATCGTTCATACCTAAGCTTCCTAATATGTCTTTAAACATGCCTGCGTCTTCACCTAATGCTTGTTCGAGCATGGCTTGCGCCTGTTCCATAAATGGATCGTTTTGCTCTGCATTTGCGTCAGGTTCTGACTGAGGTGGCATGTTAGGGTGAGGATAATATGCGGGGTGCATCATGTGCGGTTGTGACCACATTGGATGATGTTGCGCATAGGGTGAGTGATAGTGTGGATGCCCGTGTGGGCCATTAAATCCTGGGTGCATATGCGGATGGTTATGCTGCATGCCTTGATGCATGCCCGGATGCATCAAGGCATGCATATGAGCATGAGGGTGTTGCATGTGAGGGTAGGCTGCATTAGGCGGCATACCGTAACCATAACCTGGAGGCATATGTGATTGGTAAGGATTCATTTCTGGTGGTACTTGAGCCTGCTGTGGCTGAGCTTGCGGATTTTGCTCTTGTTGAGGGACGCTTTGATTGTCGCCTTGTTGAGCATACTGTGGGGCATAACCCTCGGATGTGTATTTATGGCTCATGTTCTAATTCCTTCGGCATTTAAGTACTGAGCAAGGGCGAAATAAGCGTGTTCTGCCTGCTCATCTGTTCCTGCGAAAAGATCATCAACCAGCTCAGGTTTGACGAGATTGGCGTTGTATTCAATGACGATGCTACCAGTCGATTTATTGATCTTATAACTGACAAAAGCGGGTACTTGAGCAATCACATCGTCAACATTTTGCAAATTAAACTGCATCAGGTGTGACATGATCCCAAGCTTGTATTTGAGACGAATTCGGCCGGGAATATGATGAGCTATCATGACCCAGCGTCTCATTTTGATAACTTTGTTTAGATATTTGTCCATTCGAGCATTATACGAACCGAAAATCTTGAGTTATTTGTTTAAGATCACGTTTGAGTGAATTTTTATGGCAGAGATCGTTAATCATCCGTTTAAATTTGAAGTAGAGCGACAAAATGGGTTGGCTGATTTTATTAAGTTAATGATATTTAATGCTTTAATCAATTTATGCTGAAACAAACTTGGCTTTGTAAGTTTTGTAAAGATTGTGCAGAAAAGGGATATGTTATTGAAGTAAGCAGAACAGGGATAAAGAAATAATGTTTGAAGGTCAAAAATGTGATCGAGTGCTTTACGTACAATTGCTGTCAGTGATAATATTAGTGTAATGATAATGATTATCAATTATAGAGGTGTGCGATGAGTGTTTATGTTCATAAAACAAAGCAAAGATTAAGAGTGAGATCTGAATATATTCGCCATAATAAAGATCAAGTTGTTGAGCTTATTGAGCAGCTAAATGAAATTGATGCTATCAAACATATTAAACACCAATGCCATGCAGGTTCAGTCGCAATTACCTTTGATGATAATGAGCTTGATTGTGAAAGCTTGTTAGAAATTCTAGAAAGTCATGATTGGCTAGTTGAAAGCGGTAAGTCATCATTCGTTGAGAGTGCTGTTATTGCGGGTACTAAAACGCTAGTAAAAGGAATGGCAGGTATTGCATTATCTCGCCTCGTTGGGCCATCAATCAGCCGCGTTATTCTAAGCGTTTAATGGGTTATTAATTCAGATTAAATTTTTTCATCGCACATTTACAATTCCCCCCAGCGAGTGCTGGACAGCGTTTACAAGGTGGCGTTTTTAGCGGCAGTTGCGCAATCGAACGTGGCTGAATTTGGACGGCGTTTGTCGCTGTAGGTTTTGCTGTAGAGATAGGCATTTTTACGCGGCTAACAGGCGCAATATGAGATGGCTGACCACTGTCATTAAACCATGATAAAACTGGATTGAGTGGCTGAATAAGTTCCGATACAACATTACCAACAACTTGTCCTGACAACTGATTAAGCTCTTGCTTTAGTTGCGGATTAAGCAAGGTGACTTTACTGGTGTTTGCCGTTAACGCATTCAATTGCTTTAATGACTTATTGGTCAATTTTTTTGACTTCTTCTTTAGCTTTTTTAGCGCGCTTTTTGAACTCACTGTAATGCCTACTACGTCATGGACTTGATGATAAAATAGCAAAATTTACAACGTAAATAAATATTATTCTCATTTAGTTGTGGTTTTTTATACTTGCTAAGGTAATTCATCCCAGAACAATTTATAAATTGACTCCCTAAGTTGGACTAATTAGGTCATTATTAGTCACATATCGAATTAAATTAACGGTAATTTCATGTCTTTAACCAAACAATTGGCGCTATTTGTTGATGTCGTTCAGCAAGGCTCGTTTACCAAGGCTGCAACTTTGCATGACATGGACAATTCGTTGCTGTCTAAACAGATTAAAAAATTAGAAACGGAACTTGGTGTGCAGTTATTGAATCGTTCAACACGTTCGTTTTCATTAACCTCAGCTGGAGAAGAGATTTTAGCTCAAGCGTTACAGCTGACTGATACCTTATCCCAAGTTCAAAATATTGCAGATTCATACCAGTCAAAGCCTAAGGGGATTATTCGCATTACGTCTGGGGTGTATTTTGGCCAATTATATTTGCAGCCAGTGATCACCCGTTTTATGAAGCAATACCCTGAGGTAAAAGTCACCCTAAATTTAGATGATAAACGCACTGATATCATCTCTGATCATTTTGATGTGGCATTTCGAGTTGGCAAACTCACTGAGTCGAATCTAATTGCACGGAAAATTGCTAAAACTCACTTTGCCATTGTGGCGTCAGAATGTTTTATTCAAGAACATGGCATGCCTATGACACCAGAAGAGCTAATTCAACTGCCCGCAGTGGTCTACGGCAATGGTAACGTGAATTTAGATCAGATGTGCTTAACTGAAACACCCCATGGCGATTTGTATAAAATGTATAAAATGCGTGGTAATTATAAAGTCAGTGATGTGCGAACGTTAATCGATGCAGTTAAGTCTGGACTCGGTTACAGCTTGATTGATTTGTTTAATTTAGAAGAGCCTATCGCGCAATCTAAGTTAGTACCATTACTGACTAACTATGGTTTATCAACGGTGGATACAGGCATATATGCGGTATACCCACATCGAAAACAGACTTTATTAGTCAGTGAGTTCATTAAGGCGGTGCAAGAATATATCGGTACACCGCCATTTTGGCTCGAACATATCCCCAACTACAAACAGCTATATCAGTAATCCTTGTGTCTGAATAATTAAAAAGCCCTGAATCATCAGGGCTTTTTATTGGTTAGGTTTGTCCTGTCATAAAAGCTTACTCAGACTCAGCTGCTTTAGTTTCAGGATAAAGCGTGTTCCACCATTGTGGCTCGTCTTTCAAATGTAAGTCGAACCATGCCAAGGTTGCATCCCACCAATCAAAGCGAGCTTGGCGACCATTTATATGATGGTCTTGGCCGTTAAACTCAATGAGTTCAACTGGTTTATCTAGCATCTTTAATGCGGTGTACATGTAGTGGCTTTCACCTACAGGTACATTGGTATCAGCATTACCGTGCAGCAATAACATTGGGGTGTTAATCTTATCGGCGTTATAAAGCGGGCTGTGTTCAACATACAAATCACGGTTATTCCATGGGAAACTGCCTTTACTCGCAATTCCTGAGTAGCCGTAACCCCACCAACCATGACCCCAGTAAGCAGATAAATTACTGATCCCAGCATGTGCCATTGAAGCGGCAAAAATATCGGTTTTAGTGGCTAAATACATGGTCATAAAGCCGCCGTAAGAGGCGCCCATGTTACCAACACGTTTAGGGTCGACAAAGTTATGTGCCTTCAAGAAGGCTTGTGTACCTTCGATAATGTCATCAGCGCTGTAGTCGCCCCAAGCGTTAACGTGACGACCACTGAATGCTTGGCCATAACCTGTTGCACCATTGGGTTGTAGTACATACACGACATAACCTTTGGCAGCCCATAGGTTAAATGGCCAACGACCAGTAAAGTTACGGGTTACTGGCGATGTACCGCCATAGTAATAAACAAGTGCTGGGTATTGTTTATTGGCGTCAAAATCAACAGGCAGATAGACACGGCCATCAATGTTGTGGCCATGTTTGTTGGTAAAATCGAAGTCTTGAATATCACCTAAGCGTGTATCAGCATAACTGGCTGCTTGGCTATCAAATAGCATTGACTTTTTACCCGATTTCATCAAGTAAGCTTTTTGTGGCACGGTGGCAGAGGTGCCAGCATAAGCAATAACAGGTTTTGATAAGTCGCTGGCTACGCTGAAGCGATTAACCATATCCATGCCTGCATTAATTTTATTAAAGCGCTTTTTGCTAATATCGAACAAATATAATTGGCCACGGTCGCCTTCGCCAACGCGCAATACTAAGTCGTCATTACTCAGTTTTGCTGCGCCGCCAATAGCAGGATCAAAGTCTTTGCTGAGAGCGGTGACTTCACCTTTGTTACTACGCCAGTAAAGCTGGCCATCATAGTTATTGACAACCACGCTAGTGTCTTGAATCCCTAGACCGTTCATAAAATCAGGCCCGGCCATGATGTACATTCCATCATCAGTATAAGTGGCTGAATTGAAAGTACGGTATTCACCAATGAGCTTTTCAGATAGGTCTTTTACATTGAGCTCAACCAGTTGAGTTAAGCTATGAGCAGGCTCTTTATAATCAACAGGTGAACGAGTCAGCAGGAGTGTTTCTTTGTCGGCATGACTGTCGAGCAAGTAGCTGCTGAGTTTGTCATTGGTTAACTGGCGAATGAAGCCTGATTTAACATCTAATTGATAAATTTGGCTGTTGTTACGCCAGTAACTCCATCTATCTTGCAGGGCTTGGAAGCGTTTATTTGTGGCTTTCTCATCAGCTTTATAGGGCTTCTCCCAGCTAAATAGTAAGTTATCTCCGTACCATTGAAGGCCCGAGACGTTTTCCATGTCATTAGCGAGGATATTAAGGTTAATGCCATCTACAGTGAGCAGTTGTATTTGATTGTCGGCAACAAAAGCCAATTGTTTGCTGTTATTTGTCCAAGCGGCGCTTGCTGGAGCACTGTGCTGCCAACGATAAAGCACATCTTTACTTGAGGTACTGATTAACTCGGTGACACTGACAGGCTTATTGTCATTATTGGCCGGATAATGGCTTTTGCTTTGGAGTAAATATTTGCCATTTGGCGATAGGTTCAGACTCGTGACGACTTCAGAGTCAAACAACTGCTCAGGAGACACTCGATGGGTTTTAGTTGCTGTAAAACTCGGATTATCAACATCTGATTTACCTTGCCAGTCAATACTGAACTCAGATTCATCATCACTGCCATCGGCTAAAATCATGAATTGGTAATCGCCACTTTGCAGTGCGATTTCAGCTTTAGCAGATGCTTCAAGTAGCACACCATTAAGGTATATCTGCGGCTCATTAAGGCCTGAAACCGTTAATGTACCTTGGGTAAATCGCTCTGCACTAAGCTGGACTTTATAGCCAACCCAACCGGCTGCTGTTTTAGTATCAACAGCTTGCCATTGGTAGCTTTTACCAAAGATATCGATATCACTATTAGCTGATAAGCTTGATGCAAGGTTGGCTCTTAGAGCATCACTGTGACTGCCAGCCGATAAAGATTGTGAAGTGGGAATGGCGACAGGGCCAAATTGTTGAATATGACTATGGTCGATTTCTGCGCTGTGGCTGAATCCTGAAAACGCCAAAGCGATACTGGCACAAACCAGTGAAAGTGCTTTCATGGGGCATCCTTGTTGTTATTAATTCTTTGCTTGAATTTAAACCCAAAATTAGCGCTACAGTGTGTCAAAAATTGTGCGCTTATGCACCATGTTTTAATTCGTTAAAGTTAGTTGGCTTGTAAAAGAATATGTCACAATTTTTTAGATCTCATGGCTAGTCTAATAGTGGAATACGATAAATATCAGCATCATTGATACCCTGCATACTGACAATTAAGTGACCGTCAGTGCTACTGGCAAGGCTGCGTTCATTGCGAATACTCATTGCTGGTAAGGTAAACGCTGTACTGATTTGGCCATTGGCATCACGTTTTTGAATGAGGTCATTCTCATCGCTTCGCTCAAGGTAATACAAGGCATTTTGTTGATAGAAAAAACTGCCCCAATCTTTGGCTCTCAGTGAGTCATTCACTTTGGTGTGAGTGCTTTGGGTTTCATCATTAGCGGCTTGAATAACTGACCCATCGCTGATGGCCCAATAATAAATTCCAGGCTCATTATCTAACGTGTAGTAAATACCATTTTTATCGTCTTCGATGGCAAATTTTATATTTTTATCAAGGAGTAGGCTGACTTTTTTTGTGGCAAGGTCGAAGTGATAAAATCCCCAATGTTCGTTAACAAATGCCGAGTAATAAATAGCGCTACCATCATTAGAAAAAGATGCGTAGCGCACATTGCCTTTCACTTGTTCAATCTTTGCTAAGGTTTGGTTTTGAGTATCACCTAAGTACAGTTCATTGTAGTCAATCCCATGGGTGCGAATAGGCGCAGCATACAGAGAACTGGTTGGAGAAGGGGAAGGGATTGAAATCATACCGATATCATTGGTTAGCATCATATTTTCATTTTGACGCTTAAGCCATAATTCCCAGTTCCCAGAGCGATTAGATAGAAAGATTAATTCGTTGGTTGCGGTAAAGTATTGCCCATATAAATCGCGAGATGAAGAGATAAGCTGTTTGATGATTTGCCCATCTTTTAACGAGCGATGTGTGATGTGTTCTTGTGAAATATGCCTTGCATAATACAGGCTCTGGTTGGCTTCATTGATTGTAATGCTGCTGATGGTCTCATCTTGGTGAAAAGCGCTTAATGTTTGAGTGTCGAAATCGTATCGTTGTATGACAAAGTCTGCTTCCCTTAGCGCAGTAAAATACAATTGATTTTGTGTATGTTCCCAGTCCATTCCAATGATAAGGGTTTCATCTGAAATGAGGTTGGTTGTGGTGTTGCTATCGAGTGAATACAGCATGATCTTTGCTTGCATGTTATCTTGGCTTCGCATGACAGCAAGCTGAGTTGAGTCTGCTGACCAGCTCATCATTAGGTCATGCTCACCAGCTAATGGGGTGGTTAACTGAGCCGCTTCCTGAGTATCGAATTGATAGCTAAAAATAGCTGATGCATCTGTGGTCGCTTTGACATACGCAAGAGCTTTACCGTTTGGCGACCATTCAAGACTGTGTAAATACCCCTTACTAACGCAGGCATTATCCAGCTGCTTATCTTGGTTTGTGATGAGATCACGAACATGCACAAAACACTGATTATCGACTGTGGTTCTTAGGTAGGCCAATGATTGTCCGTCAGGCGACCAGCTTGGCGTTGCTTCGGTATCGTGACTCATTGAAATTTGTCTTAGTGGGGCATCTTCGTCTTGTAAATTCTTAATGTATAACTGACCTTTTGTCCCACTTTTACGCCATTGAAACGCCATAAACCGTCCATCAGGTGAAATGGATGGTCGCTCTTCTACACCTTCAAAATGTGTGATTCGCTCTGGTTTAACCTGAGCATTAATCGGAGGCTGGGTTAACTTGGTTGCTGTTTGGCTGACAAAAAATGCAATACATGCAATTAACGCCAAAGAAAACCCTATAAATATGGGCTTTTTATTATCAGATTTTTGCTGTTGATGAGTGACCACCTTAGTAATGGGGACCGGATCAATTAATAGCTGGTAACCCACTTTTGTGACGGTTTTGAAGTAATCTTCAGGCTGTTGTCCAAGCTCAGAAAATGATTTTCGTAACTGCCAAATGGCATTCCCTGTTCCACGCTTTCCTACTTCAATATTACCTTGCCATACTTTTTCAATTGCTTGTTCTTTAGTGACTGTCTGTTGAGGATGAAGCAGCAATAATTTCAAAAATTCGAATACTTTTGCAGGTAAGGCAACCGTATTGTTTTCTGAGGTGATGGTCATGTCGTAACAGTTGATAATGCATTGACCAATCTGGTAGCGCTGATAAGGAAGGGAAATCATATTAACAGCATAAACTCCTGAGCGTGTTTCTATTCGTTATTATGTTCAGAGTAATATTTGGTTATGGTGCCTAAAAATATTATTTAACGGTGCTGGTATATTTTATTAATGCGTTTTAGGCATGACCAAATAGCTTTGAGTAACATAACTGATTTATTATTTTTTGAAATACGCCATGAATTTTGGGATCTTGGATAAGGTTTACTGATAGGAGTGTTTTTATAACAATTACAGCGCCTTAAGTTATATTGCTCAAATGTTAAATTAATGTTTCAATTTGTATCTCGGGAAATAAAAAAGCGCCCTAAGGCGCTTTTTATTCATTTTAGATGATATCTAAGGTTAGTGTTGTCTGCGGCGTAACCCGAGTAAAGCGAGCAAGCTTAAGCTTAACCAGCCAAAGCTACCACCATCGTCACTTTTAGGTTCTGGCGCCGCTTCAGCCACAGGTGCATTAATGGTCATGGTAAAGCTAGTTTCGGTTTTATTGACCATGTCATCAGCTGTTACTACCACCTCATAAGTCCCAGCAGCTGCAGTACCAGTAATCATACCTGTTTTACTGTCGATACTGATGCCTTCAGGTAGACCCGTCGCGCTAAATGTCAGTGCATCACCTTCAGCGTCGCTGAAATACATTGAGGCATCAATTTCAGCCGCTTGTTGAGCATCCATGGTGACAGCTGGCATTTCAGCGATAATTGCTGGTGCAATATCATTAACGTTATTAATGTTAATCGTCACTGTCGATACCGCAGTGTATGCGTTACCTTGATAGCCAATGACTTCTAAGTCATAGCTCATGTGGCCTGCATCATAATCGATAGCATCAGGGTTGTTGACGGTGATTTCTCCGTTGTTTGCAACCGAGAAAGGATCGCCAGGAATTGCTTTGGCTAATGCCAGTGTGTATGGAGACCATTCTGCTTCATATTGACCATTAGCAAAGAAGGTTTCTGCATCCAGTTCAACATGGGCAACCACTTCTCCCATTTCAGCATCTTCATTAATGCTGTGACTTTGGCCGTCTTTGGGATGTGGAATAAAGGCATAATCACCTTGGCCCATAGGCGTCGCCATTGCCCAGTTATTTTCCAGGCTCATGATTAACATCCCGTAATTTTGACAGCCACCGCCACCAAACCCGAAAGAGAAGTTACACTCACTTGCCATCGAAAGTTCGGCTGTTTCGCCAGCGGCTAGAGTGACCATCGGGCTGTAATGTTTGGCTTCACCTTCTTCCACTAAGCGAGAGATTAATGGTAGTCCACCATCTTTACTTTGTGTTTCGACCATTTCGCCGGTAAACCAGTCGAAATACTCAGTTGTGGTTGTCTTACCATATTTGACCGGATTAAACAGAATAATGGGTTCACCAAGGTTTGCTAAAGCGTCGCGGTCGGTGCCAAAAAGCCAGCCTTGGTTTTGGTCAAAGTCCTCTAAGCTCGCCATGTTTTCGCCATGATATAAGTCATCGAGACAGTATTGTGCGACAAAGTTTTGGCCATGACCTGTAACATACGTGGGTAAGCTAGATTTTGTGTAGCGGCCATAATGATCGGTCCAGTCGTACTCTTTGTTAAAATCAATGTAGTAGGAATGTGGCTGACCATTTTCATCAACTTCAATAAAACCACTCATGACCATTTGAGTCGCTTCATCCCATGCATAAGGATCGCCATTAACTGCTTTATCGAGTTCGTTGTCGATAACAAACTGCTCTTGGTAAGTACTCCAATAGACAAGTGCAGCACCCGCTTTATCAAAATGGTTCGCCATCCCGACATCATTCGGTTCAAAGAAGCGGCCAGCAACAACCATTTTTTTACCTGACGAACACATCGCTTCATCATAAATACCACCAGCAACCGTGTTGAGCATGTTACCTTTGGTATGCTCTTTGCCGACATTGATGTTGGGTTGGTGTTTCATGGCAGGAAACACGGCAAACGTTGTTTCTGTTTCACTGTCATTGGTAAATTGCTGTGCATATGCACCAGCTGTTTCGCTAAATTTTTGAGTAAACTCAGTACCGTATATTTCTTCATACGTATCAAAGTGACGGGTGATAGAAGTTTTCGCACGTGGTTTGGCAAGCCAATTCACACTCAGTGTTGGTCGTTCTTCAGCCATTAATTGCAGCTGGCCTGAAAGCTCGATTTTTTGCCAATTTTCAATAGTTAAATCACTGCCCATTTTCATCGGCCAATTAGCCAGCTTGGTGTAATCAACAACCATAGTGACTGGGAAAACGACCGTTTGTCCTGCAGGGACACTGATATTGGCTGGGTGCTCCCAAGTCAGCGCCATGTCGCCATCTTTGCCCATGCTTGTTAGGGCAACATCGTATGTGACGGTTTCTTCTGAAAGGTTTTTAAGCTGCACTTGTTTGGTATAACGCTGCGTGCCAGTGCCTTCTGAAAAGCCAAAACTGAGGTTAGGCTGATATGAGCCTTTTTCCCACACAACCGCTGCAGAAGCTAATGCGTCTTCAAGGTTTTCAGCGCCGCTACCAATAAGCGTTAATTCACCTTGCTTGTTGTTTAGATCCATGACTTTGTTGTTGGCTGTATTCATAAGCAATGCTTTGATTTCAGTCATAGACAATGAAGGGCGTTTTGATTTTAATACCGCAGCGGCGGCAGCCATGCGGCCAGCTGCCATGACAGTGTCAGATTGGGTGTCCATTTCATCGCCACCACCCACAACGGCAACTTCGATATCTTCAGCGTAGCTGACCATATCAGGTTTACTGAATGTTGATGCACCACGAACTGGGCCATATGGGGTCTTTTCTGTGACCATCATATTGCCTTCTTCGTCAGCAACCATGCCACCAACTGTTAATGCACTCGGCGCGGCGCCGCGCCATGTCATATTAAAACTATTGTCGTACCATTCTCCGCCATTACCAGCGTTAACTACCACTAAGCTACCTAATGCCGAAGCCATTTCAATTGCATAAGCTTCAATCACTGCACCTGATACGCCATCATCATGCTCAGCATAAAATGCATTACCACCTAATGCATCGACGACAATGATGTCTGCTCGATCGTCAAAACTACCATCTTGATTTGGGTCAAGAGCGTATTCTAGAGCCAACATAAATGTGCTTGAAGTTTCTGATGACAAGCTATAGCCGTAGCCATATGGATCAGACACATTTGAGGTTTTATACGCTGCAATTTTGGCTGCAGGCGCTAAAGCGTGAACAACGCTGGCAAGTCGAGTACCGTGACCTGTATTGTGTGTCGCGCCGTCGTAATCACGGGTAAAATACACATTTTGGTCGATTGGGTTTGGATCTAATCCCCAGCCTGCATCACTGGCTAAGTCCATCCCTTCAACAACCACATCTGTTGGAAAACCATCAAATGCATTAACGGCATTCTCCATTGCTGTTGCATAGGATTCATCGCTGCCATCGCCGCCAAGTCCTGTATGGGTATAATCAACACCACTACCAATGATGGCAACTTTAACGCCTTCACCCGCTGTCATGTCGTCAGAAAATGCTGGCGCAGAAGCTGGAGTGATAGAGTTAATCGAAGGACTTGTTGCTGTACGAAGTGCATTTGTTGGCACGCTAATAGGTGCTGCAGCCACAACCACGGCTTGTACACCATCAAGTTGTTTAATTTTTTCAATATAGCTGCTGTCGGCTTGTACTCGAATAAAGTTACCTACGAGTTTAGAACCAGGAAGCGTCTTGATATTGCCATCAAGTGCCATGATGTTATTAATCACTTGCTGCTGGCTTGCTTCTATTTGTTGTAGGCGCTGGGCAAATTTACTTTTGTTGTTGATAGTTGCTTTAGTTAACGACCCTTTATCAGATAAGTAAACATATAAGGTCGCATTTTCGGTTTGTTGAGCTGAGGCTGAGTAAGGTGACAACACATCAGACTGACTGGCAACGACGCTAGCTGCTGGCATCATTGAGGCGATTGCAATGCACGTCGCTAGTTTTGACTTGGTAAATGACATAGGGTTTCCCTTCAAATTATTGTTTTATATTTTTGCTTAACTTCATTTCTTTTTATTTCAAATAGAGTTGCCGCACTCTTAGGCTCATTGAGTCAGAAGTCCTCTGCTCAATACTCGTACATAGGTTTTCATTGAAACCACCACAAAGCTCAAGCAAATGGGCATTGATTTTGTTTCTTTTATCTTTCAATAATTTTTCATTTACTTAATAAACAATAAGATAGCATCTGTTTTATATTGTTTAATTTGGTGAGTACACCATAAAACTGTCATGAAGCCCTGTTATGGAGTTAAAAGAGAATATATCGCTAAAATTGGATACATTTAGATACAGTTTGTTTTTGTAAGTTTATGATTAAAAAGGAATTGAAATAAAAGTGAAGCTTAAATGAAATGGAATAGTCGCTGTATATTTGCCTCAGATTATTATCTTCGAGTATCAAGGTTACAGACATCGTTATTGCTGCGAAATGTTGTCGTTAACAGCATGATTTATTGCCAAGCAATGGCTAACGAAAACAGATAAAGACGCGATAGATAATAATTAGAACGAGGAAGATATTGTGACATCGATATATAAGAAAAGCTTAATTGCAGCAGCGCTAACGCTGGCATTTAGCCCAAGCTTGCAAGCGAAAGTGGTTGATACCCGAGGTATTGATACCGATAGTGGTCAGCGAGGATACCAACCAACGACCAAGAATCCACGTCAAATTGATAACCTTTATATAGTGTTATTAGATGACCAGCCCCTAGCGACTTATCACGGTGATAAAGGGGATCTTAAGGCCACAAGCATTTTAGCTAACCCATCAAATTCCCGAGCTAAAACAGGCGTGCTGAATGTTAACAGTGCAGTGAGTCAGCAATATATTCAATACCTTAATACCCAGCGTAGTAAAACATTGTCTCTGGCGAAATCAACATTGAACCGCCAATTGACTGTGCATGACGATTATCAAATTGCCTTAAACGGTTTCAGTACTGAGTTATCAGAAAAAGAAGCGCAAATGCTGGCTTCTGTTGCGGGTGTAAAAAGCGTTCAAAAAGTCGAACTACGTCATTTGAATACTGACTCTGGGCCAAAGCATATCCAAGCGCCAAGTGCTTGGGATGGCTCAGCAACAGGCGTTTCTAGTATGGGTGAAGGCGTCATCGTCGCAATCATGGATACTGGGATTAACCATACAAGTGCTTCTTTTGCTGATATTGGTGGTGATGGTTATGACCACACAAACCCACTCGGAGAAGGTACCTACTTAGGTCATTGTAGTGATTCTGATTTAGCGCATTATTGTAATGACAAATTGATTGGTATTTGGGCGCATGAAGCTCTTTTAGACGACTATACCCCAGAAGGGGACGACCGAATTGGTATTGACCATAATGGTCATGGCTCTCATGTGGCTTCAACCACAGCAGGTAACATCGTTAAAGATGTGACGGTTTATAACGCCGTTGGCGAAGAAGCTGAATTTAGCTTTGGTCAAATTAGTGGTGTTGCCCCTCATGCCAATATTGTGTCTTATCAAGTGTGCGCCGCCGATGCAGGATGTTGGCCTGATGTCACTGCATTAGCGGTTGAGCACGCAATTGAACATGGCGTTCAAGTTATCAACTATTCAGTCGGTGGTGGAGCAAGTGACCCATGGAATGACACAGATGCATTAGCATTTCTTGCTGCGCGAGAAGCGGGTATCCATGTTGCGGTCGCAGCAGGTAATGACGGCCCAGGCGCTGAGACCGTTGGTTCACCGGGTAATGCGCCTTGGCTTACCACCGTCGCCGCTTATACACATGATCGTAGCTTCACAGACAAGGAAGTCACCTTTACAGGCGGAGATTACGATCTTGAGCCATTAACAGGTAAAGGCGCAACAAGCGGTATCTCTGGCGAAATCATTAGTGCTGCAGATTTAGGCATGGCAGGCTGTCTTGAGCCTTTTGACGCTGACACAGTAACCGGAAAAATTGTTGTATGCGAGCGAGGAGATATAGCAAGGGTAGCTAAGGGGACTAATGTTCGTGCTGGTGGCGCTGCTGGTTTAGTCTTGATTAACTTAGAGGGTGGCGCTGAGACAGTCGATGCTGATTTACACGTCTTACCCGCAGTACATTTAGATGCTGATCAAGGTGCACTACTGACGGATTGGCTATCGTCTGGTTCTGATCATACTGTGAGTTTTAATGCGTCAGTACTTGAAAGCGATCCTGCTAAAGCAGATATTGCGGCGGAATTTACCTCACGAGGCCCTGAGTCAATAATGAACCGGTGGCTTACGCCGCATATTTCTGCTCCTGGCGTTGAAATTTACGGGGCGAATACAGAGTACCAACCGTGGCGAGATACTGGAGATAAAACAGAATCTCCGACGACCTTTATGAGCGGTACTTCTATGGCGAGTCCGCATATTGCAGGTGTGTATACCTTAATTGCTGCTTTAAAACCGGAGTGGACACCGGCTCAAGCTCAATCTGCTTTAATGCTCAGTGCTGAAACAAACACATGGATGGAAGACGGTGTGACGCCATCCAGTTTATTTACAGGTGGAGCTGGCAGCGCACGTGTCGCAGATGCGTTAAACGCTGGCTTGGTGATGGATGTATCGCATGAAGACTATACGTTAGCAGATCCTAGTTTAGACGGCACACCCGAGTCATTGAACCTACCTTCAGCATTAATGAATAACTGTATGATGGCGTGTTCGTGGACAAGAACATTCACAGCAACAGCATCGTCAACATGGACTGTGGGCGAGTTATCTCAAACCCCTGGTTTGTCTATCTCTGCAACCCCTTCAAGTTTTACCCTTGCAGCTGGCGAAAGTATTAGCTTAGATATCACTGCAACCATTGGTGAAGGCTATGCGTCAGAATATGGCATGGGTTATTTAGTATTAACGCCAGAAAATACTGCGCTAACTCCCACCAAGATGCCGGTAGTGGGGAGCTTTGTTGCTGGTAGTATGCCTGAAATAGCGCAGTTAACCACAGGGCAGAATAAAGGCAGTGCTGCGATTTCTGGCATTAAGACCGTCGGCTCAAGTGATATTCAGGTTGGGGTCTTTGAGTTAGCTGAAGTTGAAGTGATTGAAACAACCATACCTCGAGACGACAGCGATACATCGAACTGGCCAACGAATGTGTATAACGATAGCAGTAAGTATTATTCGCAATTAGTGAACATTACGCCGAACACTAAGCGTCTTATTGCACGTGTTAAACATACCAGTTCACCGGATTTAGACTTATATATTGGCCGTGATAGTAACTATAACGGTAAGCCTGATAATGCACGGGAAATGGATCCTTTAACGTGTATGAGCGCAACAGAAACGGCTTATGAGTCATGTGAAATCAATGACCCAGATCCAGGTTCTTACTATGTCACAGTGCACAACTATGGTGATACGTCTGCGCCGTCAGATGTCGAAGATGATGTGGTGATTGAACTCGCTGTCATTGGCAAAGATGATGAAAGTGTCACTGTTGACTTTAAATCTGCTGTGGCAGCCGATGAGGATATTGGGTTAGTCCTTAACTGGGATAAAACACTTAAATCTGACACGCTTTATACGACTGTACTTGAAATTGGTACCGGTGTAGATGCTGCAGATAACGTGGGATTAATGCCAATTGAGTTATACCGAAAAGCAACCTATGCCCAAAGTCAGCTGGATGTCGAATCAGCAGATACTGGCGATATGATCACATTATCTATTGCGCTTGCAGACAATGACACTGATGAGGAACGCACCTTATCAATCATTGCGCAGTTGCCAGTCGGTTTGGTTATCGAAAGCGACAGTCATCAAGGGAATGTTGATGGTGAAATGGTTTCTTGGGAAGTGGTGCAAGCGGCCAATGAAGCTGGACAAGAGATTGTCGTGGAACTTGATACACAAGCATTGGTGATGAGCCAAGACTTGGTATTCAGTGTCTCGCATACTCTTAATGAAGTGAGTCATACTGAAATGCTAGCGCCTGTAATGTTAAGTGGTGTACCTGTTGCCAAAATTAATGGTGAACAATCCATTTCGCTGACAGCTGATGAAGGCACGACAGTGAGCTTATCAGCAAGTGATAGTACCGCGCCTAATAGTGATGATGAGTTAACTTATGCTTGGAACCAAGTGTCAGGCCCTGTGGTGACCTTCGCAGATGCAATGGCCATGAATACCGATGTAACGCTGCCATCGGTTGATGCTGATGCCAGTGCCGTGATTGAGCTAACGGTCAGTAATGGTGTTAAAACAGCGGTAGCTGCCACAGCAACCATTGCTGTGACTGCTGAAGTGATAGCACCAGAGCCTGAACCTAAGTCTGATTCAAGCGGTGGTGCAATGGGGTTATGGTTATTTGTGCTGGGCTTGTTAGGCCTTAGACGCAGAAGTTAATCTCAGCGCAACTTTAATCTAAATTCTAAACTTTATATTTAAGCCGCTTCAATGGTGAAGCGGCTTTTTATTTGTGTACGCTTTAATGTGATTTTATCTATAAGGACTGTCAGATTAAGTCTAAATTAATTGAGCTTAATCATCTTTTTTAGCTGGTTTTTATCATATTGTATGTCTTATTGGTTTTAACGTGTTCTGAATAAATAAGAAAAATAATATGAAGCTAAAACATAAGTTTAATCTCATTATTGTGCCAGCGGTTGTGTGTGGTTTTATGTTATTGGCAACACTGACTATTTACTTTAGTTTGGCCACCATGAAACAAACAGCTGAAAATACAGTAAGTGGTAATAGTGCATTGCTGCAAAAGAACATTGATAGTTGGTATCAGCATAACCAAGGTATTATTAGCGCACTCATTCGCAGCCCATATATACGTGAAACGTTACAAGCTAATAATGCTCACATAGACAATCGCATCTCGACAGGCAATAACGTCTCGCAGGTTGCTGAGCAACTCTCTAAGCACTTTGCGGCCTTAGCTTCTGAATTTCAATTTAGAAACCTCGCTTTACTCAATAAACAAGGTGTCGCCATTGCAGCAAGTAATCAGCAGCGCATTGGCCAAAGCTATCAGCAGCTTCCTTATGTTAACGCTGCATTTAACCAAGTAGATATTGTTATCTCTAACCCGAGAAAAAGCCGAGTAGACGGTAAGTTATTGGTCACTTTTGCGAAACGGGTTCAAGGTGAAGGGGTGTTATTTGCCAGTATCCCACTGGATAATTTTTACCATGACTTTGTTGATATTAGCCAACATGATGAGCATAGCTATGCGTTTATTTTATCAGCGCAATGTGAGCTTATTGCTCACCCATTTATAGACAGTCAGCGAGCGTTTGCGTCACACCAAGCATTGTGCAAACAACAAGGTGGCATCGTTGATTTTGAAGAGAATGGGGTCGCGTATCTTGGCTCAATCAGGCAACAAGCCAGTACGGGGTGGATCATTGTCAGTGCTACCGATAAAAAAGTTATGGCCGCAAGCCAGTCTCAATTAATACTGCTGAGCAGCATTGTGGCCTTAGTTTCATCATTATTGATCACAGGGCTTATTTTAGGGTTAGTGAATGCAATAACCAAAGGGTTAGGGACAATGGTCACCGCAGTCGATGATTTATCGGTAGGAGATAGCAATCTGACCCACCTTGATGCCAAAAAGTGGCAAGCACTATTACAACGCACTGATGAGCTAGGCCATATGAGCCAGTCAATGAAGCAATTAATTGAGATGCAAAAGCGCCAAGTTGCAGCGGCTGAAATTATCGCATCTGGTGACTTAACTTGTCAGCCGTCGGTAGCCGGTGAGCGAGATCTGTTAGGGCATGCGTTGGTTGAAATGGTGCATAACCTCACCTTGTTGACGGTATCGGTAAAGCAAAATACCCAGCAAATTATCAGTGAGACAGAAGATCTGAATCACCACAGCAACAGTCTGGCACAAAGTGCCACTGAGCAGCTAACGTCAGTAGGCTCGATCAGTGCAGCGTTGCAAGAAATAGACAGCCAGATCCATTTAACAGCTAACGCAACAGAAGAAATGAACCAAAAAGGTCAATCCGCTTATTTAGCTGCTAAAGCAGGTAATGATCGAATGCAAGCCTTGAGGGTCGCTTTACAAGATATTCATGTTTCAGGTGAACAAATTGCCACTATCATGCGAGAAATTACCCAGATTGCTGAACAAACTAACTTAATTGCACTTAATGCAGCCATTGAAGCGGCACGGGCAGGAGAGTTTGGTCGAGGGTTTTCTGTGGTGGCAGATGAAGTAAGAAACTTAGCAAGTCGCAGCGCTGAAGCGGCTGATAAAACCGTGAAGTTAGTGCAAGTGTCGTTAACTAAAATGGATGAAGGTAATCTCGTTGCAGAGCAAACTGGCCTCGCATTCAACGATATTGTGGCTCACATGAGTTATTCAGCAGAGCAGCAAGATTTTATCGCTCAGGCAAGTAAGGAGCAGGCGTTAGCAACGTCGGAATTAACAGAAGGCTTGGCGCAAATAGATGAAGTTGGCCAACAAGTGGGTATGATTGCTAATGAAGTCTCTGAACAGTCTCAAGGACTGTCGCACTTAAGTACCAATTTAAAAGCTGCGAGTGATAAATTTACTATAATAGAAACTCACTAATGGAGTTATCGATATAACTCAGGTGATGTGGTTGTGGCTGGCTACAATCTACCTCTATGAAAGTGCTCGTTAAATTGGCATAGGTACAGGTAAAGCAACAATCATATCCCGGTGTATATCGGTCGCGGCAAAAGGACTTATTGCCATGAAAGTGTTTCTTAATGTTTTCTTATTTCAGTTTCTTTGTATGTTCATTTGGCTAATACCTGTCGCTGGTGCGATGGCAAAACCCTATTCTTTTGTAGGCATCCAAGGGCTAGCAGAGCAAGAAGTCGGTGCCAGATTATTTGATGGATTTTGCAAAAAGTACCAATTAAATTGTGAAATTGAAATGTTGCCAGCAAGCCGAGCTGAGCTTAATGTGTGCGAAGCTAAAAGTGCCGGTGAAATCATGCGCATATGGGAATATGGCATTGATAATCCCGATCTCATTCGTGTTCCCACTCCTTATTACCACTTAAAAACGGCATTACTGGTTCGCAGTGATAATCGCCTCAATATTTACTCGCTAAAAGATATCGTCGATGTCAATGTGGGAGTGATCCGTGGTGTTAAACATACCGAACAAATTGACGTAAACCCAGATAAGCTATTAAAAGTGGCGTCTACTGAACAACTCATGCAGCTTTTAGTTAAAGGTCGTATTGATGTGGCGGTGACCAGTCGTTTAGATGGTGCAAGTACATTGAATAAGATGAATATCGACAATGTGATGATATTGCCTGTAGAGCTACAAACTTACCCCTTATATGTGTATCTGAACAGCGAATATGCCCATTTGGCTCCTATATTGGATAGCGCCATTAACGACAGCATTAACGCTGGATTAATGGAGCAATGGCAGGTAGTCGCTGAACAATCCGTGATATCAAAAATTCATTAGCTTTTTCACTCATTCATTGGTTATGCTGACGTTATACCGTTAAAAACGTGAACTAACTGAACATATTACGGGGTGATAGCTTATGTTGAATAAAATGATAATTGCGTTGGTATCGTTAATGTTATTGGGATGCAGTGCGTCAGAGGCAAGCAAACAAAAAGCTGCACTTTATCAATTTGATGAGCTGACTGAAGTCACCAGTATTGATAACTTTAGGATGGACGGTTGGCGAACTATGGACAATCGCACAGTGTTTGTTGATAGTCGACCAAAACAAACTTACCTCATTGTGTTAAGTGGGGTAAATACGAATTTAACGTTTGCAAAGGCCTTGGTTATTACATCTCGCATGGGTAAGGTGACAGTTGGGTTTGATACCGTATCAACTGGCGACGCTCCGCAATTTAAAAGTCAAATTAAGAAAATTTATCAAATCGATAGCAAGGAACAAGAACAGCAAATTCGTGACAAGATTGCTGGATTTGAAAACATCAAATAAGCCTTTCAGCTGTTAATGTTCAACAAGGGAACTGGTTTACTCAAGTTGAGTCGCTGAGGTTAAATAGTGAAGATCTTATTAAAAACGGTTTTTTACTTGAAAACGCCATTCCCAGTCATCGACTTTTTCCCCACTGGTAAAAGGCACGGCTAAATCAATATGACCTACGCTACCATAGCTTGATTTTGAGGAGAAAACTCGCGCACCAATGCCGACACTGCCTATAGGGGAGCTGACCTCGTTGTTTTCATCAGGTCCGCCAAAGGCTTGGCCTATATCAACAAAGGTTGCCCAACCTAATTCAGCTAATTGGTAAAGGTTGATGTTGGGATAATACCTAACTTCACCTGTGAGTAACCATTGATTATCACCATATTGGTAATCATTGGGATACCCCCGAACTCCAGTGTCATCACCTAAAGCAAAAGGTTTATCAAGGTAATTGTTTTTCGAGGTTGCCAGCCGAGTTTTAGCGTAGGCAGTCCATTTAGGATGAATTTTATAAAAGTACTCAGCTTGAGCGCTAACATTATAAAAGTCTTTTTGGCTGGTATTGATGCTAGCTTGGCCACTGAAATTGAGTAACAGTAAGTCTTTTTCTAGTTGATAACCTCGGCTAGAGCTAACATTAAAATGGTAGCCGATATTATTCCCCTCACTAACATCATTGGTTTCAAAACCAACTCGAGCATAATGGCGCCAGCCTAAATTAAAATCCTCATTATTGTTGATCAAGTGAATATTGGTAAAAACCTGATAGTCATCTTGCAGGTATTCATAACCTATCCAAGGGTAAATAAAATCTCTATTTTGAGGTAAAGGACCATCGGGGAACGTGTCACTGGCTGCAAATTGATGTTTATCCTGGGTAATACCGAGTGTTACTCTTGAAAGATCTGCGTCTGTTTTATTTAATAACCAACCAAAAGACAAGGCGGCATAATCAACGTTATGCTCGAATTCATTAACGTCTTCACCATTTTGTCTCAAAGTATCAATACGTTGATCTGTTAAGTACTCTGCAAAATACTGATCCTTTGTGTCCAATGAGTAAAAAGGCTTAGTAAAGTACAAGTGGGTTGCTTGGCCATCACTGTTGTCATAAATATTGGCAGATACAGTGGCATGTTGAATAATTTTGAGTGGGGCGGTAACGCCAAATTTATAACCCGTTCTATCAGCATTAGATTGATACTTAAGGCGAGTTTTAATCCCAAGTCCCATTAAGTTATCTTCTTTAATCCCGACTGAATATTTGGTTTCACCGCCACTTGAACTTAGACTAAATGTGGGGAGTAGCGACCAGTTATCCCAGGTTTCAACCACCACGGTTTGCTCATCGGAGTCCGCATCGGGCGCTTTCTGGGCAACATATATTTTTGCATCACGTAAGTAAGGTTCAGCACGTAATAACCGTTGTGCTTCTGCAAACGTTTTTTGAGTGACTTGTTCACCCTCTTTAAAAGTGAGCTTGTCGAGAATGGTGGGTTCAGTGGTATTAATATGTAGCCAATTCGCCCAATGATGGATAAAAAAGGCATCAGGGTCACTTTCGTCAAAAATAGCATTACTCTGCACGATAATGTTATCAACAGTAATGGTGTTATTTTGATTTGCTGTCTCACGGTCTTTATCGCTTTGATTGGGTACAGTTAGCGGTGCTTGTGAGGCTAATACAAGCACGGGAGACATCATGATGACTAACATAAAGCTCCAAGCGCAATGGGTAAGCTTTATTGATGCGTTCGTTGTTTTTATTATGGTTACCTATACTTATTTTAATGGCCACAAATGAGAAGTCTTGAGTGCTATGTATAATTGAATTAGCTAATTAAGTTATTGACCTAATAGCAATTAATCATTGCACGATCATTTTTAGTACAAAGGTTTAGTGGCTAAGATTAAGTATGGCGGGTATTTGAAATTTCGCAGATTATTTACAAAAATTATTGATTTGACTGAGAGAGTCAATAAAAAAAGGAGCCTCATCATGGCTCCTTTTGGGTATCAGGGGAGATAGTAAGCAAGGTTTAGAAGCGACCGACAATACCGATACTTGCGCCAAAGCCATCTACATCAGAATCAAGTACTTTAGATACTTCAAAAGTTGCAGAGAAAGCGTCTGACATACGCAACCAGTACGCTGTCTTAGCTGCAAAATCATTATCTGAACCGTCGTCAACATATCCAAGCCCAACAGACCAAGCTTTAGTCACATACCAGTCAGCATTCAAATTGAAGATGTCGTCATTGTCAGTGTGAGTCCACATAGCGCCTAAATCGATGCCTGTTGTGGCTTCAAAGGCTAGAAAGCTGCGAATTTCAGCACCGTAGAATGACTCAAAATCATCACTGCCATCGACATAGAATGCCGCGACTTTCGAGCTGTCATTGAAGTAGTAACCCGCATCGAATTGGTAAAGGTTGCCACTGAAATCGCCGATTTCAAAGCGATTGTATTCAGCACCAACAAACCATTTTGAGTCAAATACATAAGTTCCATCAATACGAACAGTGTCAGTATCTGCATCATCAAACATTGAGTAACCAGCACCAATATTAGTGGTTTGCGCTAAAAAACCATTCAATGCATATGGGCCATTATCTTGTGATACTGGCTTGATGTAGTAGCGGTAGTTTAGATCCCAAATACCATCGCCGAATTCTTCAGTATTAGCTGAATATTCAAGACCTGCTTCGTGTTGAAACGGAGCATCTTGTGCTGCGATTGCAGGAAGTGCGAATAGACCAGATAGTAGTGCTAAAGCGGTAACGTTTTTCATCAATCATTCCTTTATTTGATTATTATCGCTAGGTGATTCAAGCAAATAAGGACATGGAGATATCAAGGTAGGTTGATTCATCCATTGAACCTGAATTACGGCCTAACATCATAGTCGGTGCCGCATGCTTTCCTAGCGGCGCAGAAGGTAATACAAATCAGAATAAAAAGAAAATAAAAAATACGAAATAACATAAAATTAATTATTTATCATGATGTTATTACGTAATAAGTAATGTATTTGACTGATTAAGACATACTTTGAGGTAAGGGAAGGTCAAACCGTGTGCTCCTATATTAATAGGGATGACATGCTTTGACCTTAACGCTGAGATTAAAGGCTACGTTTAGGAGGCACAATCACGTTTGCAAAAATTAAACCTGCAATAAGTGACATAAAAATTAAAAATACCTGTGTGCCTAAATGAGCCTGGTTTAGCATGGTCTCACCTGAGATCATTGCATTTAAACCAATATAAGTTTTACTACCTGGAACCAAAATAACAATACCTTGAAGCAGTGCAATTGATACGGGTGCTTTCATCCAACGAGCATAAAGGTTTGAATAAATGCCAACAGCCAGTGCGCCAACAAATATACCAATCGACTCCCCTAGGTAAAGACCGCCTAACATAGCCGAGAAATACGCCACAATACCTGCGCAAATTCCCCAAGGTGAGTCTTTGATACGTGCTTTAAAGATGATAACCAGCGCCATAGACAGTAATGGAACGGCTGCCCATGAGGCATAGCGAGGGAGTAAATCGGGTTCAATATACACAGATTCGCCAAACATCACTTTACCCAAAGTCATGCCAAGTACAGCACCAAAATACAATTTAAAAAGCAGCATGATCGCATCCATGATCCTTGCTGTGCCTGATATTAAATCTCGAGCGGCAAGCTCAGCTAAACCAAGTGTGAGCGCTAAACCAGGGATAAAAATAATGATCCCTGACAAGATGACCACGGGTATATTGATGCTGGGATCAACCACCGCTGCAATACCACAGGTTAAAATCGCACAGACTACAGCCGCTAACGGTTCAAGCATTTCAGCGACACGTTTAGATTTTTCTGCCCAAAATACTAATCCGTAAACTAGTAAGCCCAGCATGCCAGACCAAAAAACATCGTTCCAGCTGGTATCCATTAGCATCGCAAACGCGCCAGCACTCACCCCAAAGGACAATAACGTTAGCCCATGGCCGTAAGGGTTAGGTTTATTGGCAATTTCTTCTAAACGCTCGAGTGCTTCACTCAGGGTACGTTGCCCTGTACTAAGCTCTTCAACCAAATCAAAGGTGCGCGCCAAAGAGCCTAAATCCAAGTCACCGGGTTTAACCCTGGCAACATGGTTATATTCTTGTTCGGTATCGTGCTGCAAGACAAAGGTCATTGAGGTGGGTGATATTAAAAAGTATCCCTCAATTCCTAAGGTCGAAGACACCGTTTGTAAGTGGGATTCAAGACGGTAAGCGGGCGTACCGAATTTATGCAGGGCTTTGCCTAATTTTATGATAAATCTGCGTTTTTCAATGAAGTTGTCATCGTTCATTAGGCGTGCGTCACTCTAGTTAACATGGGTAGTAGGTCAATGGCGCGAATAGTAACCGAAATGAGGTTGGCTGAATACCTAAAAAGCAGCAAAAAATTGTTAAAAAGTTGATAATTCCATTTTGTTTCAATGTGTATAGAATGAATACTCAATTGTAGTCACTATTTGGCTAAATGCCGTAAAAATAATAAAAAGGAAATATCACACATGTCATTGATGATTTCAGGGTTCTACGCCAGCTTAACCGTGCTACTTGCAATAGGTTTGTCCATCAGAGTGATTAAGCAGCGAAGGGTCAATAAAGTCGGTATTGGCACTGGTGGTAATGCTGATTTAGCGTTGGCAAAGCGTGTCCATGAAAACTTGCTAGAAAATGCGCCCCTTGCACTGATTTTATTCATGCTGGCTGAGTTTAATGGCTTACCTGCAGCAATATTGCATTGTTTTGGTACCGTGTGGATTGTGGCGAGATTATTACATGCCATAGGGTTAACTGCAGCTAAAGGCGGTGTGCACTTTGGCCGCGTTTGGGGCGTATTGTTAACTTGGGTTGTGATGGTTGGCTTAGCGATTGTAAATATTGGATTTTTTATTGGTTTATAACAATCAGCTTTAGCCTTAAAGACAAAAGTCATTGTTTTTAATAAGGTTATAGAAACCTATAAATAGCTTAAAAACCTTATTTATGCTGCTTTTTTAGTCACACTTAGTGTGATGTAACTGCTATACTCCGCCTCCAGAAAAAAGTTGGGTGAGTTGAACTAAACTTGGTTAAGTGCAACTCACCAGATCGATGATGTTTAATGTAGGCAAATCTCATGCAAGTTGAATCCACGCTATTTAATTACCCAAGATACTGGGCCGAATGCTATGGCACGGCACCGTTTCTTCCTATGTCTCGTAAAGAGATGGATCAGCTTGGTTGGGATAGCTGCGATATTATTATTGTCAGTGGCGATGCTTATGTTGATCATCCAAGTTTTGGTATGGCTGTTATTGGCCGAATGCTCGAAGCACAAGGGTTTCGAGTGGGGATAATTTGCCAGCCAGATTGGTCCAATAAAAATGACTTCATGAAGCTAGGTCGCCCGAATTTATTCTTTGGTGTTACTGCGGGCAACATGGATTCGATGATTAACCGCTACACCGCAGATCGTCGTATTCGTAGTGATGATGCTTATACGCCTAATGATGAAGGCGGCAAACGCCCCGATCGCGCGGTTACTGTTTACACCCAGCGCTGTAAAGAAGCCTTTAAAGAAGTGCCCGTCGTCATTGGGGGTATTGAGGCAAGCTTACGCCGTATCGCCCATTATGATTATTGGTCAGACAAAGTACGCCGTAGTGTTATTTTTGATGCCAAAGCCGATATCCTAATTTATGGTAATGCCGAGCGTCCGCTGGTGGAAGTCGCTCACCGTATTGCTAACGGTGAGAAAATGGCTGACTTGCACGATATTCGTGGTACCGCAGTTATTCGTCATGAACCATTGCCGGGCTGGAAAGGCATGGACTCACGTAAATTGGATCAATTGCATAAGATTGATCCGATCCCAAACCCATATGGTGCAGATGATGTTGGCTGTGAAAAACTGTCAGGGCCAACTGATAAGAAAATTTTTGATAATGATGCGCCAAAAGCTATCAGTGTCCAGCCGCCAAGACCCAAGCCATGGGAAAAAACTTACGTACTATTGCCAGCTTATGAAAAAGTCGCTGATGATAAATATTTATACGCTCATGCATCACGTATTTTGCATCAAGAGCAAAACCCAGGCTGTGCGCGTGCGTTATTTCAAGCCCAAGGAAATCGCTCTGTTTGGGTCAATCCGCCAGCTTGGCCATTGAATACTGACGAAATGGACGCAGTATTTGATTTGCCGTATCAACGAGTGCCGCACCCAAGTTACGGCAAGGCGAAAATTCCTGCATATGACATGATTAAAACCTCGATTAACATTATGCGAGGGTGTTTTGGTGGTTGTTCGTTCTGTTCGATTACAGAACACGAAGGGCGCATTATTCAAAGTCGTTCACAAGAATCAATCATCAAAGAAATCAAAGATATTCAAGAAAAAGTACCTGGGTTTACTGGGGTGATTTCAGATCTTGGTGGGCCAACGGCGAACATGTATCGTCTTGGCTGCACCAGCGTAAAAGCGGAAACAACGTGTCGTCGTTTATCCTGTGTTTATCCAAGTATCTGTGGCCATTTAGGGACAGATCATAAACACACCATTGATTTATACCGAGCAGCACGTGACGTCCCAGGAATTAAAAAGGTACTGATTGCCTCTGGTGTACGTTATGACTTAGCCACTGAAGATCCACGCTATGTTAAAGAGCTGGCTAAACACCATGTTGGTGGCTATTTAAAAATTGCCCCAGAGCATACCGAAGATGGCCCACTCAGTAAGATGATGAAGCCGGGTATGGGCAGTTATCATAAGTTTAAAGAGTTATTTGATTTTTACTCTAAAGAAGCGGGTAAGAAGCAGTACTTGATCCCGTACTTTATTTCTGCGCATCCAGGGACTACAGATGAGGACATGCTGAACCTGGCGTTATGGCTTAAATCAGAAAAGTTTAAGCTAGACCAAGTTCAGAATTTTTATCCATCGCCAATGGCTAATGCGACTACCATTTATCACACTGAGCTTAACTCACTTAAAAATGTGAAACACAGCAGTGAAGAAGTGACCGTACCGAAAAAAGGTCGTCAACGCCGCTTACATAAAGCATTGCTACGTTATCATGATCCCGCTGGCTGGCCTCTTATTCGTGAAGCACTTGTTGCTATGGGTAAAGAGCATTTGATTGGCCACGGCGTCCAACATATTGTTCCGCCAGAAGCGCGTAATGAGCGCCAAGGCTTTGGTGCTAAAAACCGTGGCAGTAAGAGTGACGGCAGTAAAAAAGCATTCACCCGTTTTTCTGGTAATCAGTTTGATGATAGAAAGTCATCAGGCAAGAAACCCACACCTGCGAATAAAGCGAAGGCAGAAGGCGGCACCAGTGGGAGCGGGAAGTCATCGGATAAGGGTAACAATGCAGGCAAAGGCAAAACTGGCTGGTCACAAAAGAAAAAGCCGTTTAGCGCTAAAGGCACTGGTGGTGCAGGCCAAAAGCAAGGAAAACGCCCTGCGAGAGCGAAATAATACAAAGCATGGCTATTGTTAGCTCTATGACTTAACCTTGTTACATTAAAGCCGTCTTTATAGACGGTTTTTATTCAGGTTTAATTAAACAATCACTGTTAGTGTGATGTGTGAATAAAAATAACGAGATCGATACTAAAAGGAATAATAATGAAAAAAATATTGATCGCTGGTGTAATCAGCAGCATGGCGCCTGCTATTGCAATGGCACATGCCCCTAAAGACAACCCACAACATCAATATTTTGATGCAATCGCCGCATACTGCGGTAAAGCGTTTGCCGGTGAAGTGACAGCTGGTAATGAAGCTGACTCTGCTTTTAGTAATAAAGCGTTAATCATGCACGTACGTGAGTGCAGCGATACTGAACTTAAAATTCCTTTCCATGTAGGTGATGACCATTCACGTACTTGGGTGATTACCAAAACTGAAACAGGCTTGCGTCTCAAGCATGATCATCGTCATGAAGATGGTACTGAAGATAAAGTCACTATGTATGGCGGCGATACTGCTGATATGGGCAGTGCGACTCAGCAGTCATTCCCAGTTGACCAAGAGTCGATTGATAACTTTAATGAAAACGGTTTAACGGCGTCAGTAACTAACGTGTGGCACATGTATATTGAGCCAACCACATTCACCTATCGTTTAACGCGTGAAAACCGCGACTTTAGAGTCGACTTTGATTTAACCAAGCCTGTGGCATTACCGCCAACGCCTTGGGGTCATGAGTAATGTGTCGCTGAAAGCATATATTGACATAAGATAACCATAGTCTGACAAAATCTCGAGCGGCTGTACACTATATGTACTGGTGTTGCTCGAGATTTTTGTTCATGTATATGCGGAATTTTCGTAAGCCTTCGCTCAATAAAAAACGTTTTTAAATTCGCGAGTGCAAAAGTGAGCGAAACAATTACGACTTTTGGCAGTCAAAAAAATACATAGACACCCATAGTTAATGGCATCAATCGTGACTTCCTACCAAGCTTGATTTGACCATTAAACAATGAGGTTATGATGCCGCGCCCTCGTAGAAGCCAAATTAGTCTTGCCCCCCTTATTATCATTGCTGTAGCCGTGTGGTTCGCCGCGCTTTCTTAAAAAATACGTAGACACCCATAGTTAATGGTATCAAGCGTAACTTCTTACCAAGCTTGATTTGAGCATTAAACAAGGAGGTTATGATGCCTCGCCCTCGTTGAAACCAAATTAGTCTTGAACTCTTGTCAACGAGATAGTCCTTATTATCATTGCTGTAGCCGCGTGGTTCGCCGCGCCTTCTTATGTGGTGATGATAAATACACAGGCAACAACTATGACCACTGACGAGGATGGATTGAATCACTCATTCTTGAACTGACGGATGTGTTTGCCATTGATATAGCAGCTTATGAGTAAGACTAATAACGATAGAGACTTCTGCGGGCGTAAGCATATCAGGCAGTCTATTGACTTGTGGCAGCTTAACAATATTAAGCCACTGCCATTGTTGGCAAGGACATGTCGATAGACCTATTTACAAGTGAATGCAACCCATTACGGTCGAGTTTCACCGTGCTCCACGAATTTAAGGCAATCAAACTGGCAAAGTAGTGCTTCAAATCTTCGGTTGAAAGGTTATCAGGACATGCATCGAAATAAGCTCTAATGCGCCTGACAGCGTAGCTTCGTTCAACAAGATCATTAATGATAAATCACAATCCATACGAATTATCGTACAGCTTATTATCTGCTTATTAGTTCTGAACTGTAATCTCATCACATCATCTATTGGTTATTCTTGTATCAAAATTGGTAATAACTCTTCCTGTGAATTGGTAATATCATCTCTTGTGGGTTGGTAATGCAGCCTGACCGCTGGTTAAGTTTGTTATGTTATTTGGTCATGTTGTCATATCCATTGGTAGTGAATATAAAAACTATTCTACAACAACAGCTCGGTTTTTATATAAGGTGCTGTTTATATGATTTATTTTTATCAAATAGAAAATGTGTCAAGCCAATGAGTTAGTCTTTTTTTATGCTCTAGTTACTACCAATTTAGTTTTTTGGTAATGCTTGGGTCACTATTTTGGTTGACAAAGATATGTTGTGGTGGTTATATTTTGTTTAACACAAAGTTATAGGTGTGAATAAATTGTTAAGGGTATGGCTGTGTTAGGTAAGTTATCTATGATTCTATGCATTGCAATTAATCATTGCTCTTTGATCATATACAACAAAGAGTTCTGCTTCTTTTTACTACGAAATTAGATAATTTTTGGTGTTAATTAGAAGCAAAGTCTTACCTATTTTTATTACGTTTTTCGGGGTTAGTTAAGTTCATGTGTAGGTGCGCCACTATGATGCTGCGCATATAGGTATTCTAAGAAAGCGTTGAAAATAGTTAAGCCGAACAATACACGAACATATTCAACAAAGAGATCGTAAATTATCAAGGATTCCAATATCAACACATATAAATCTTACCGACATTCTCAAAGGAAAATGTGTGACGTTTTTGCTGCGCTAGTTTTTGCTTTAGCTGTTTTTAGCGCATCACTTAATGCTCAGAAAATTGAGGGGAATACGCTTATTCCTAAGTCACACACTAGTCTTGCTGAAGGTGTTTTACTGGGGGATTTGTCAAAACTCGATCCGCTTAAAAAGCCAGGTGAAAATTTTGACTTACTCGATTGGTCGTTAACGTTGCCAACCGATCTCAACGAAGATAAAAAAGCTGATACCGTCTATGAGAAATCATTAAGTAAAGGCTTTAACTTAAAGCCATTTTTTTATACAGCAGATGATGGTGGCTTGGTATTCGCTTGCCCAAACATAGGTGCCAAGACCTCAAAAAATACAAAATATGCGAGAACCGAACTACGCGAAATGCTACGTAGAGGTAATAGTCGAATAAAAACGCGTGGCCTGACTAAAAATAACTGGGTTTTCAGCAATGCGCATGGTTCGGCGAAAGCTAAGTCTGGGGGAGTTGAAGGCAGTTTGGAAGGGACTTTGGCAATAAACCGAGTATCTACCACTGGTGATGAAAAAAAGGTCGGACGCGTGATCATCGGCCAAATTCACGCCACTGATGACGAACCCATCCGTTTATATTACCGAAAATTACCTGGCAACTCGAAAGGGTCTATTTATTTTGCCCATGAAATAAATGATGGTGATGATATTTGGATAAATATGATTGGCTCACGTTCACATACTTTGTCAGATCCTGATGACGGCATCGCCTTAAACGAAAAGTTCTCTTATAAAATTTCCGTCGAAGATGAAGTGTTGTTCGTCACTATAATCAGGGAAGGTAAGCCTAATATTACTAAGTACTTTGATATGAAAGATAGTGGTTACAGTGCTAGTAACCAGTATATGTATTTTAAAGCGGGTGTTTATAACCAAAACAATGGCGGCGCTGATGGTGATTATGTGCAAGCTACTTTCTATCATATCCATAACACGCATAAAGGGTATAAATTTTAGCGCAGTTAATACATCAATTTAAAATTCGTAACTCGTAACTACAACTATTGGTTATATTTTTATTTAAATTAATAGGTTAGAACTTTTGTTTGGGTTTCGTCTGTTGAAATTAATATAGCGCTAATTTAAATATAAGAATTTAAGTCAGTCACCTGCTTGCAATAATAAATATAAGAATTTAATGGCAGTCACCTGCTTGCAATAATAAATATAAGAATTTAATGGCAGTAACCTGCTTGCAATAATAAATATAAGAAGTAAATGGCAGTAACCTGCTTGCAAAAATAAATATACCAATAAATGGCATTAACATGCTTATTAAAATACTAAGGGGAAGTACGGTATGTCGACGAAGTTAAGTAAAAAAACAAAACCCATCCATAAAATAGGGAAGTTCAAGCTTTCACCTATAGCAAAATGGATGAAGCTTGCTGCATTTACTTCTGTAACCAGTTCTTTTGCATTTTCGGCAATAGCACAAGAAGCCGAAACTGAAAATCTAGATAAAGTTGATAATGATATAGAAGTTGTTGTCGTTACTGGTACACGTAAAACAATTCAAGACCAAATTTCAATAAAGCGTGAATCTACCACGGTTGTTGACGGTTTATCTGCTTCAGATATTGGTGATTTACCTGCACTTTCAATTGGTGAGGCGCTAGAAACATTAACGGGGGCATCATCTCACCGTGAAAATGGTGGTGCTACTGAAATCAGTATTCGTGGTTTAGGTCCATTCTTAAGTGCCACTAACATCAATGGCCGTGAAGCGACCAATGGTAGTGGTGACCGTTCAGTTAACTTTTCTCAGTTCCCATCAGAGTTGATGCAGAAAGTCGCTATTTATAAAACACAAGACGCTTCCATGATTGAAGGTGGGGTTGCCGGTGTTATTACTCTGGAGACACTTAAGCCTTTAGATTTTGGTAAGCAACGTTTTCAGGCTGAAGTAAAAGGTAACTACAACCCAGACCAAGCAAACGTTGACAATTCACTTCAAGGTGATTTGGGCTACCGTGGAACACTAAGTTATGTTGATCAATTTGAGTTTGATAACGGTCAAGCATTTGGTTTGAGTGTAGGTTTGCAGCGTCAAGATATTAGCCAGCCAGAAGCTGAATATAGAAGCTCAAGCCCAACGGGTTCATCTTTGTGGGCATGTTTGAATGATCCAACCGATACCAATACCGGTTTTTTCCGTAGCTCAGCGGGCGATTGTGAAGATGAAATTGTTGGCTCAAATAACCAAGGTTATAATAATGATATTGATCCAGACACAGGTCTTGCAGTAGATGATGGTAGAGAATACGCATGGACTGGCTCAAGCCGAAGCTTCCGTCAAAATGAAACCTCTGATGAAAGAGACGCTTTATTCTTTGCTCTACAATACCAACCCTCAAATAAATGGGATATCAATTTTGACGCGCAAATTTCAGATCGTACCCAAGCAGAAGCGCGTCATGATTTAATTTTCTTACAAAAGCGCGTTACACCGGGTGTAACGGGACAAAATCTGATCACGAACGATGTTGGCGGTATTCTACATTGGGAAGGTGAAGAACGCATCGAGTCTGCGGGCGAGCAATTTTCGCGTGAAGAAAAATATCGTGGATATGGCTTGAACGTTGAACATTTTTTCTCTGATGATCTAAAGATTAGTCTTGACCTTGGCTATTCTAAAACCAGCCGTGAAGAACTACAAATAACAAACCGAGGAAGAACGAGCTCTCGTCCTTTCTTATCTTGGGATTTAGGTGAACATATTCCTCATTTCACAGTGACTGATTTTGATGTGACTGATATTTCCAATTTTACTGATAGCCTTCGTACTCGTATCGACAGAGAAAATGTCCGCGAAAACGAAATTATGGGTGCACGCCTTGATGTTGATTATATTCTAGACAGTGATTTTTTTAGTAGCGTTCAAGCTGGTGTTCGCGTTTCTGAGCTAACATTTGTTCAATTTGGTGGCACGAACGGTAATGGCTCAAGAACTACATATAATTTAGATGAATCTGCAACATCGGCCATCGATGTACTTGAAGGTTGCCAAATAGCCTTCCCTGAGACTGATTTTTTATCCAGTGTTTCTGACGGTGATATTATCACCCATGTTGACAGTTCAGGTAATGTTGTAGAAAGCGGTACAGGCGCTTCGTGGGCAACTTACAATAACGAGTGTTTCTCTCAAGCAGTAGCAGCATCACAAGGCGGCGAATTCGCATACCCAGATGTTACATACGAGAATGCGGGTACTATTGACGTAACAGAACAAACTACCTCTGCTTACGCCATGCTTAATTACGACACTGAAATGTTTGGTAAATATATTCGTGGTAACTTTGGTGTTCGTGTAGTGGATACTGACGTTACCTCTATTGGCTTTCGAGAAGGTTTCGACGTTGTCACTGATCCGGCGACAGGTATCGTCGAATTAGTACCAAACGGAAGTATTGAAAAGATTGAAAGTGGTGGTGATTACACTGAAGTACTACCAAGCTTTAACTTAGTCGTTGATTATGATGACAATATTCTCCTAAGGGCCGGAATTTACCGAGGTATGTCACGTGCAGATCCATCTGATCTAAGTTATAGCCGCACATTCGTAACCGATGACTCGGATGATCCTGAATCAGTTGAAGACTTGTTGGTTGGTGTTAATGGTTCAGGTAACCCTGATCTTCAACCATTAATGTCATGGAACTATGACGCTGCTTTTGAATGGTATCCAAGCGATGACTCTATGGTAGCGCTAGGTGTTTACTATA
Source organism: Shewanella sp. 10N.286.52.A9 (assembly GCF_041468985.1). Classification (NCBI taxonomy): domain Bacteria; kingdom Pseudomonadati; phylum Pseudomonadota; class Gammaproteobacteria; order Alteromonadales; family Shewanellaceae; genus Shewanella; species Shewanella sp. 10N.286.52.A9. The sequence goes on from NZ_JBFRJQ010000010.1 coordinate 129,891, forward strand.
AGCAATTCAATGGCGGTTACCAACAGCAAACACAGTTAGAGAATTTTATCGTTGACGGTGTGGAAGTTTCTTTACCTATTACTAATTCAGTCACTACTGACGAAAACAGTGACCTTTATGGTTTCGAAGCGACATTTTCGTATCGTTGGGATTTAGGCATTGGTGTGAAGCTTGGTTATAACTACGCCGATACAACCTATGAGTTTGAAGACAGTAACTACGGTAATACCTATACGACTGGTTTAGATGGTGTTGTTACTCAGGAAACCGTAGGTATTGTTCCTCCTGCTTCAGTACCTGGATTTTCTGAGCATGTATTCAATGGACAGGTTTACTACCAAATAGGCGGTTTTGATACTGCTCTTATCTACAAGTATCGTAGTGAATACTTCCAACCATACACTTCTAACGGCACAAGACTGCGTTATGTTGATGAGGCAGGTATTTGGGAAGCTCGTGCTGCTTACAAAATCAATCAACACCTTCGTATTAAAGTTTCAGCAATTAACTTGTTCAGTGAGCCACGCAGTGATGACTTCTATACCCAAGGTAACTTGGGTCAAGTAAGTGATTACGGTCCTCGCCTGTTCGCAGGTGTCAGCTTTAAGTACTAGCCAAGTCTAGTACTTAAATAAAACAAGCTAAATTTGGAAAAGAATCTTTTTGGAGTCATAAAAATGAATAATAAATCTCTTTTATCGCTCATCATTGCGACAGGCCTATTAGGTTGTGGCGGTGATGACGGTGCTGAACTAGATGGAAATACTCGCGGTAGTATAGCAATAACCGGAAGCAATTTTATCGCTGGCGAAACAATCTCTGCAGCAGCTACTGATGCTGACGGAATTCAAGCAGACACCATTACCTATGTTTGGTCAACAGGTACAATCGGCACATCTTACACAATTACTGAAGCTGACGAAGGCACTGTCATTTCTGTTTCTGCTAATTATACCGATGATGCAGGCTTTACCGAAGGCGTAGGTGCATCTACACCCACTATCAACCCGACCTTAGATGTTTCTGCTAGCATTATTAAGGGACCTATTGATGGTGCAACTTGTGAGATATTTGAAGTTGATGATAGTGGTGCTGCGGTTCTTCCTGAGCAAGGCACTGCAACCTCTGACACTTCAGGTGGCGTTACTTTTATCGACGTACACTTCGAAGGTGCGGGTTTAATTGCGTGTACTGGCGGTACTTATACGGACGAATCAACAGGTTTAACCTTAGATGCTCCTCAACTAAGATCTGTAGTGAATGTAGTTGAAAATATTATTGAGACTGATGATGAGGGTGTGGAAACCATACTACCACCACCTACCTATGTTGTTTCTCCTTTAACCGAAATGGCTGTTCAAAACGCGGGTAGTGATTTAAACCAGTTTGCTGACGCAGCTGAAATAATTAATGCTCGTTTTGGTATTCGTTTTGATACAACAGAAGTGCTTCCTACTTTAGTTGGTACTGTTGAACTTGGTGCTGATGGTGCTGAAGATGCTGATAGATATGGTTCTGTGCTAGCGCTACTATCACAAGTTGATGCAGACAACGCAGACGCAGATTTATCTACCGTTATGGAAGATCTTGCTAGTGACGTCGCTGATGGTTCTTTTTCTGAAGAGTCTTTAGTTACACTTGAGACAGCACAAATTAATTTGCAAACGACTTCACAAGTTGCTAGTTCTGTTGATGAGGCGTTACTTGACGGAATTGGAGCCGCTGTTGGTTATAACAATGACCCTGTTGCAGCAATCATCGAAGGTGAATTTGGCGGTACTGTTCAACATACAGCTACGGATCCATTAACTGGTTCACTAACCATTATCGATCCAAACTTCGAAGAAGATGCTTTTGTTGCTCAAACTGATGTGGCACTTGATTATGGTACATTTAGTATCAGTGCCAACGGTAGCTGGTCTTACACGGTTAACACTGCAAATGATACTTTAGCGAACCTTGAACTAGGTGAGTCTGTAAGTGATTCAATCACTATCGCTTCTATTGATGGTACCACTGCTGAAATTAATATTCGTGTTGCTTCACTTACTCAAGTTGTAAAAATAAGCGATACAGGCGGCGATACGGGTGAGATTAGATTTAGCGTTGATAACCTTCGTCAAGGTAAGTTGACTGCATCTATATCTAAAGAGGTTGCGCTTGGTAGTGATGGAAATATTAAAGATGCCTACATTACGCTTTATGGCTCATCTGGTAGTTCTAGTGAATCGCTTATAGATTTGCGTATTCAAGGAACTCAAACTCAAGACGACGGCACAGTAATTGACCCTCGTTTCTTTGTTCGAAATACTGACAGTGACGCTTACCCTGGCAATATAATCACTGCCCCATTTGTTGAAGAGCAGTTTTATGATGTAGAAATCACATGGGACTTAGATCAGGCAGATCAAATCACCGTGACTATTGATGGTGAAGTGATTGGTGGAGGTTCATTCTCTACTGCAGCAGTTGTTGACTCTGATTATACAGGCTTAGACCAGTGGTTCGCTGATGGTGTTAAAGCTATCCAATTTAGATTCGGTGATAATGATAGAACGATTCCTTTCGGTTCTTTCTATGCTGATAACATTGAAGTATTTTCTGATACCGCTGGCACTACAAGTATATTTTCAGATGACTTTGAAGGCTATGATGCAGGTGAAACTTTAGATGGTACAGACAGCAAATATAGCCTAGCTATTTACGCTGAAGTGTCTGTATTTGATGCAGGCGATGGCACAGAAGAAGCTACGCCAGCAGCATTCTTTGATTTAACTGGAAGAATTGCAAGTGATGAGGCAACGGCAGCAGGTGCTGTAAGTGTACTTGACCCAGATGATGGCGAAGCTTTTATTGTTCAGACAACCTTAATGGGTACATACGGTACATTAGCAATTTTAGAAGATGGCTCTTGGACGTATACACTTGATACTGCTAATGCCACTATTGCAGCACTTGTTGTGGGTGAAAGTGAAATCGATACCTTTACTATTGAATCTTTTGATGGCACTACCGCTGAATTAGCAATCACAATTACAGGCACAATTGTTGTTGATACTGGAGCAAACAATGTTGCCAGAATGGCTGATACATCATTAACTGCTGACGCTGAGTTACGTTTAACAACGGAGCCACTTGCTGAGGGTTCTATTTCTACAACCATTAAGCTACAAGCAATTTCTGGCTTCACTGCTACACCAGAAGTTTCTGAAGATAATACCGCTTACATCAGTATCTATGGTGGCTCTGCTTCTTCAAGTAACTTAACGGGTGAAATTGTCTTTGCTAAAGACGGTGCTGTTAAGTATCGTGATGCAAATAAAGATCAACAAACCATTGATGGCTTAACTTATTTTGATGATACAGATATTGATGTAGTTCTTGCTTGGACAGCAACAGGTTATTCACTTTCAATTGATGGTGGTACTACGTTCTACGGTCCTTATGAAGCAATCAATACTGGTACAGCGACCGAAACGTATCAAATTCGTATTGGTAGCTCTTCGAAAGAGTCAGCAAAAGAATTACTCGCTGATGATATCGTCATTGCTGATGAAACAGATACGGCGGTTCTATCTGAAGACTTCGAAACTTATGCTGAAGGTGAAGATTTAAGTGCAATGTATTCAAGTTCTGCTGAAGCAACCGTTAAGACCATAGCGGGAAGTAGTGTAAATAAAGTTGCCCGAATGGCTGACACATCACTAGACGCTGACGCTGAGTTACGCTTAACCACGACTCCACTTGCTGAAGGCGCTATTTCAACAACCGTTAAGTTACAGGCGATTGCTGGCTTCACTGCAACACCAGAGGTTAGCGAAGATAATACCGCTTATATTAGTATTTATGGTGGCTCAGCCTCTTCAAGTAACCTAACAGGCGAAATTATCTTTAGTAATGATGGTAGTGTTAAATATCGTGATTCATCTAAATCGCAGCAAATCATTGATGGCTTAACGCATGCAAATGATACGGACATTGATGTAGTGCTTGAATGGACCGCAACAGGTTATTCACTTTCAATTGATGGTGGTACTACGTTCTACGGTCCTTATGAAGCAATCAATACAGGTACAGCGACAGAAACGTATCAAATCCGTATAGGTAGCTCTTCGAAAGAGTCAGCAAAAGAGTTACTCGCTGATGACATTGTTATCGCTGATGCAAACGATACTGCAGTGCTATCTGAGGACTTCGAAAGTTATGCTGTGGGTGACGATCTAAGTACGACTTACTCTAGTTCTGCCGAAGCAACAGTGCAAGAGGACTAATTAATTTGCTGTTGTAAATTAATCTTTTAAATAATGTGTTAAAAATGCCGCTTATTGATAGCGGCATTTTTTGTACTTATTTTGTAGACCAAAGTGTGCTATTTGAATGCGACTTTCGCTTTTTTAAAAGTGATAAATAGCAAACAAAGTATCTATTTTTTCCTCTTTATCTTTTTCGTCTTTAGCGAGTTTTTTAAATATCCAGCTATAAGAATTTTAATAAATAGGTGAGTGAAAATAACAGATTTTAGATCAAGCTTTTAGAGCGCTTGAGATAATTCAATGAAAGGCAACCATACAATAAAGAAACCTTTATGCCGTACCTGATATAACGACCAAAATTGTTAACTGATCAGTATTAGATAATGACTTGATTGATCTCGTCACTGTAATTAAATAACCACCCATTTGCTTTGCTTTACTTTTACACTCATTATGCTTAAACATCTCAATAATATTACTGATTGTCGTTCCTATATAAATCAAGAATATGTTGGGTCAGTGTAAACTTTAATTTATTACCATACATTTTCTAATATCACAGCTCACTTTTATAATTTCTGCATTAACTTACTTTTGTACAAAAGTGAGCTAGAAAGAGCTAATGTCTTAATCGTAATAAAAGAACATGACACTATTCTCGTTTATTAGTGAATATTACAATTTGTCAGCTTATGGTTATATTTTATATCAGGATATGGTTATATCTTTAAGCTAAGAGCTTGAAAGTCAGATAAAGGTTATGTCAACTTATGCTCGCAGCGACAAATAAGCTCAAAAGGGGTTGGCTCTTATTTTAGAGAGTAAAAAGGCTACTATTGCAGCCATTTTTAATGGGTGACAGTTTATTGTTTAAATAAGCTTATTTCGGATCAAAGCTGAAAGCTTGACCGGCAATGGCCGCTTCATACATAAAGCCACCTTTAGCCGCTGTAAAAATTGCCATGCCATTCATATAACTTGCCTTGGCTGCTGTGCGATTTCCAGCATTACCTGCAGCGGCAGAATTACCAGTCGAGCCAACTTGAGCGTTTGCACCAACAGTAATGGCGACGGCTGAGGCTTGGGCGCTAAATTCGAATGTGCCACTGGTAAAGTCGTCGTACGCAGCTTTATTTTTGAAGAAGATAAGCTCGCTGTATGCTTGTCCGCCCAATTGAAAACCAATAGACAGCTGAGATAGGGTTGAGTCACCAGTGTGGCTGCCACCACGATAGACTCGACCTGAACCATAGGCGGCGCCGATACCTACACCACCTTTACCTACTGTTGGATAAACGGCATATCCATAAGCATCATTGAAAAAGCTCTGCACTTCGGGGGCTTTTTTAAAGTCAGCAATGGTCTTTGCGTATTTGTCAGCATATTTATCTGCATGGGCAGTGGTAGAAAAAGTAAGCCCTAACAGCGCAACGCTCAGTGCTAAGACGGATAAAATATTTTTCATGCTAACTCCTGTTAATCGATATCGGATTGGTTTCAGCTGTTATGTAGGGTCACTACTTGCTCATTAATGTTAATGGCAAATCATGTTCGTACTCACAATAAAAATGAGCTGAATTGATGCAAGTTTGCAAGCAGCATATCAAAGCCGTGAGTCAAAGGGCAAAAATAACGCGCTTATTGTCAGCTAAGGTTCAGCCTACTGACGCGAAGCGCACTTAGATACAGTCTTGATATGAAAGGCTGTTTTCTAGTCTTGTATACCTAGCACATAATAATCAAACCATTTCTTGTCCCATTCCATTTTGGCTTTTCGATGCTGATATCGACTTAATCCATGACCTTCATCTGGGTACACAACTAATTCAACGGGCACATTAAGGTAGTGCTTTAAAGCACGATATAACCCTTGAGCATGGCCTAAAGGCACACGTTGGTCGTGTTCGCCGATATGAATTAATGTGGGCGTGTTAATGTTATTGGCATAGGTCAGTGATGACGCTTTTTTATAAGCTTCTGGCTGTTCCCACGGTAATCCCTGCATAAAGTTCACTACATGACCTGGGGTATCTTCTAACATCCACTGTAAACGTTGATCGAAAACGCCTGCACCAGAACTTGCTGCCTTAAAGCGATTGGTGGTGCTGATGAGGGCATTCGTTAAGTAGCCGCCATTACTCCAGCCCATCACTGCCATTTTATCTTCATCAGCGATGCCTTCAGCGATTAAATGATCAACACCTGCAAGAATATCGCTGACTTCAATATCGTGTTCTTGACCCACTAAGTCAGTGAGAAACTTATCACCGAATCCCGTTGAACCACGATAGTTTGGCGATAAGATCGCCCAGCCATCCGCCGAAAATGTGCTGCGTCCGTATGAGCGATGTTGTAGTGCATAAGGTGTCGCAGATGTAGGACCACCATGGATTTGTACTATCAGTGGTAATCTCCCTTGCGACGCTTTATAGCCATGTGGAAGTTCTAATATACCCTCAACGGTAGCGCCATCGGGTGCTTGCCATTTCACGATGGAAATCTGTGGTAATTGCCATTGTTTTACTTGCGAGTTGATGTCAGTGATACGTTTAATTTTAGCGCGGCGATTATCAGCATCAGCAATAAAAAGGTCGCTAAAATGAGTTAAGCCATTATGGCTCAGCACGAGCTGTTTACCTGATGAATTAAAGTCATAGCTGCCGACTACGATGTCAGCATCTATGACTTTACGGCTATCACCTTGCTTGTTCTTGATAAATTCTGTGCAATAAATTTTTACTCGAGCAGACTCTGCACCGCGATAACAAATTTCATCACTGTTTGGACGCCACTGAATATCTTGTCCATTTAAGGTGACCTTACTCGGGCGAGAGAGCTCGGTTATGCTGTTGTTGCCTTTGGCGGTGTCAGCGATAAATAACTTGCCTGGGTGACCGTCAAAGTCGATGCGAAAGGCCAGTTGCTGATTATTATCATGCCAAGCCAACCCTAATAACCAACCGTAAGGTGATGGAGCTTGTTGACGCCATTGTTGATCAGCCAATACCTGATGACGTTGTTGCTTCACATCATAAATATCAATGTCAGACCAACCTTCAAGTTTTACTAATTCATTATCTTCGGTCGTAATTCGGGCAATTTTAGTTTGGGCATTATTAACACTGAATTGCCAGACTACCTTATCGTCATCAATTAAGGTTTGTTGTTTGTAGTGTTCTAAATCAAGCACATAGAGTGGATTTGACTGGTGTTCACCATGACCATATTGAGGCGCATCATGGCGGCTGCGCATTTCACTCCAGACATCGGTTTCTTCGGTGGTTTTATTGCCAGTAAAATACAAGTTTTTACCATCACGGCTTAACTGAAACGCATTTACCCCTTCAGTTTCTTTGGTCAATGGCTGTAAGTCCGTACCACTATTAGTCATTCTAAATACTTGGTTTTTGCCATTCAGTGGCGCTTTTTCATGGTTGTCAGTACGTTTTGAAAGAAAGTAAATATATTGCCCGTCTGGACTCCAAACTGGACTTGCTTCATTTTCATTACTGAATGTGAGGCGTTGAGTTTGACGGGTTTTAGTGTTGACTTTCCATAAGTCAGATTGGGCTTTATCGAGCGTTTCATCCCAACGACTTTCTACCCAAATCGCTTCTTTACCATTAGGGCTAAAACTCACTTGTTTCATCATGGCGATGTCAAAAAAGTCATCAATAGTGATTTTTTCTAGTGCAGATTCGGCTGTTGTCTGAAAAGAAATACTGAGTAGAGAAATAAGCCCAATTGGGCGAAGGCGGGTTAATAACGTTGACATGGAGCTCCTTTCCTTATTCTTGATGTGTGTTAATGGAGTCGCTTTTCTGAGGCCGTATCTTCATTGATGATGGTTTGTAAATAATTTAATTCTTCAGAATTTAATAACTGCTCACTGGCTTTTTGTGGCTTGTGTGATTGATTCTGATTGGCGTTATTGTTGTTACCTCTGAGGTAGGCAGCACGGGTAATTTGATGCAAACCATATAAGGCAAAACCATAAACCGTTATCAGCAGTGACAATCGTGCAATGGTATGAGCTAAAACTGAAATAGTATCACCGAAATAAAATGGGATTAATACCATCACTATGCGCAGTACCCAATTAAGCAATATTCCGGCAGTAAGTATCAGTAACCAGCGCAATCTAATATCTTTTAAGCTTTGTTGATTGGTTAATTTAAAGCGTTTTTTATGTTTATTGATGGTATTGAATATCAACCCAAAGTAGATGGCACTTTGTAAAATGATGAACCCAGGCATGACTAATGCAATCGTGTTGATATGACGGAGTTCGCTAACTGAATTGACCACTTGTGTTGAAGCGGTGGGATCCAGCCCAATGTTGAAAAACACTGCAAACATAATGGCAATCATAGTGATTAACGTCGGTGATAGGTGTTTGAGAATATTACTATCTGATACCGGAATTTGCAGGCAAGCTTTACAGTATGAATAAAGTAAAGGCATCAATAAAAAGTAAAAGGGCACCATTAAGGTCAAAATGAAATGAATTTGAATCGGTGCATTTTCACGGGTGATTGCCCCAGTGGCAAAAAAAAGTGCAATGAGCAAAAATAACGAGCCTAATAAACGATTACTTTGTGTCGTGCTAGGATCGCTGTTGGCGTATATGTAGCGCACATACAAGCCTACCCCGAAGCAATGAATACCGCCGAGTAAAGATAACCAAATATAAGCTTGCGAGAAAAACGGTCCGAGTTCGATCAGTTACCCCTTATTTCATTCTAAGTGATAATACCTCTAAGCGACTATTTCGACCAGTATCCTAAGCTTTTTTTTGCTTTCTTATGTGACGATTTGAAACGCCTTCAGGTGGCTTACCTGGTGCGGGTTTTCTTTCTGATAATAAATGCTTAATCGACATAATGGGATGGGGGATCAGCATTCGTGGTCCTGAGTAGATCATTATCTCTCGGACTTTTTGTTTCATGTGGGGTTTATAGCAATGAACTGGGCATTTATTGCATGTTGGTTTGTCTTGACCGTAAGGACAGCGATCTAATCGAGTTTCGGCATATTCAAGTAATGAACGGCATTCCTCACACAACTCTTTACCTTGTGTCTGTTGATGATGAGCACGACAATATATGCCAGCCATGGCTGTCATTGTGTTGAGCTCAAACAGTAATTTTCCTGAGAGAATAAAAGATTCAGACATCAATAAATACCTTAGTAATTTACTCGGGTATGAGTAGTGTAACTAGCTTCAATGATTCAGTTCAATTTAGGTGATTATAAGCTTGAGCTAAAGCACAAAAATCTCAAAATTTGAATTTATCCCCACTTATCATGTTTAATGGCACAAAAGCAGGATAAATACTTGATTTATTGCTGCACAATAGCTTATTAATACTAGATAACCTGCTCAAAAAAGCAGCGTGAAAATTAATCTCTCTTGAATAGACTTTGAGCTTGACTGCTTAGCTATTTAAATACACACAAACATGACACAGGTATGGTGTTATCAATGAAATATATTGTCATTATTTTATTAGTCTTGTTGGGCGTTTATTTGTACCGTCGAACGCAGAAGGTTGCTCAGAACGAATTAGATGAGAAAACATCTGCTCAACAAGAAAAACCGCAAGAAACGACAGTGTCAGAAGATGTGATTGACGTAGAAGCAGAAGTCGTGGAAGAAACAACTGAAAAGGCTGTTGATGAGGTTGTCGTTGGCGCTAACACTGTCGTGCCAGAGCCAGAGCCAGAGC
>NZ_JBFRJQ010000010.1:140606-190652 GCF_041468985.1 Shewanella sp. 10N.286.52.A9
GAGCCAGAGCCAGAGCCAGAAGTTGTAAAAGAAAAAGAAAACGAAGAAACGGATGTAAACTTGCCTGCTACAGGTGCATGGGCGGGTGATGTGTTTGCTAATCTCGTTAGCAGTTTTGATGCCAGTGCAGATGTCACAGCGCAGCATCAAACATTACTGAATATTATTGGTCATAGTTATAAATTACGTAAACAGGCAGATTATTGCCAATATGGTGCGCAATTGGCCGATAACTATTTAGCTGTTTATGCCAAGTACCAGCAACAGAATAAGGTTGCTGCTGATGAAAAAGGTCCAGGCTTTATGCAGTTATCAACCATGCTTAATGATACGAAGCAGTTTGATAAAGCCATTATGCTATGTGAGCAAGCGCTGCAATATCAGCTAAGCGATGGAACTGTTACTGGTTTTGAAGGTCGAATTAAACGTATCGAGAAAGCAAAATCTAAAGCTGCAGGCTAAGGGCTATTTAACCTGTTGGTGAATACTATTTCACCTAGATTCAATTAAAGCGGACTTAGGTTCGCTTTTTTATTGCTAATATCTTTGTTAGTTATAGACATATTGATGGATCTTGCCATTATAGGGCGCGTTTGAGCCAACGGAGTTGCAATATCGCGCTACTTTTTGCTCGGCGAGTTAATGCTTCCCTTCACTTTTGAGGAAATTAAGAGGTTTTTTATGAATACCAAAGTACTGACTTTGTTGGTTTTATGCTTAGGAATATTCAGCTTGTCAGGCTGTATTCGTACACCTGAATGGACTCTTTTTTATTACGCAGATCAAGCTAAAAAGCCGGCTAATCCGATACAAGCGGATTATATTGCGGGTTATTATGACACGCTTGAGCAGTGTCAGTTAAAAGGCGATGGTATGTTACGCCTTAGTGGAAAAAGCCTTGTTGAAATAGACAAGCAGGCTCTGGAAAATGCTACAGCAATACCTGTAGCTATCGAAAAAGGATATCAATGTGAGCAGCTATGTCAGGTCGATGATGAAAATGTGATTCATTGCCAATAACCTGCTTTAGGGAAGATGAATGCAGCTAAAACAAGATTTTTTTGAACAACTTGAAGGATTTTATTCGCAGGTTTACCCGCTGCCTATTAGTCAACCTCATTGGCTTGCTTGGAGTGATGACGCCGCGGCATTAATCGGCCTAACTAAGCCCACCGATGAGTTACTGATGCAGATGTCAGGTAATCACCAGATGCCTAGTGCGAGTTATTATGCGCAAGTGTATAGCGGTCATCAGTTTGGTGGTTATTCACCACGATTGGGTGATGGTCGTTCAATTATTCTAGGTGAAGCATTTAATGGGCAAGATGCGCATCCACAAGCTTGGGATATTGCCTTAAAAGGTGCAGGCCCAACCCCGTATTCCCGACATGGCGATGGCCGAGCAGTAATGCGCTCTGCAGTAAGAGAGTTTTTGGCATCGGAAGCGCTCGCAGCTTTATCTGTTCCTACTACACGTGCCTTAGCCGTTATAGGTTCTGATTTGCCCGTTTGGCGTGAATCCCAAGAAACCGCTGCTATTACCGTAAGGCTGGCAAAAAGTCATATTCGTTTTGGCCATTTTGAATATTTTTGTCATAGCGAACAAGGAAGTAAAGATAAGCTTATTCAGTTACTTAATTTTACTATTGCCCAACATTACCCGCATTTATCGCAAGATTATCACGGTTACAAAGCTTGGTTCACACAAGTGGTTAAAGATACCGCTGTGCTGATTGGTCATTGGCAAGCCGTTGGTTTTGCTCATGGGGTGTTGAACACAGATAATATGTCTGTTTTGGGCGACAGCTTTGATTTTGGCCCTTTTGCTTTTTTAGACACGTTTAAAGAAGACTTCATCTGCAATCATTCTGATCCAGAAGGGCGTTATGCGTTCGGTCAGCAGCCCGGTATTGGATTATGGAACTTGCAACGTTTAGCGCAAGCATTAACGCCTGTGATCGAATCTGATGATTTGGTCGCTGCACTGAATACCTACCAAGCAGAATTAGTGAAGCAATACTTGTTATTGATGCGGGCTAAAATGGGCTTGTCAGTAACAGAGCAGATCGCCAATTCGTCAGAACAAGACAAACAAGATTTAGACCTAATAGGCCGATTTTGTGGGGTGATGCAGCATAATATGTTGGACTACACCAATACCTTTAGGGCTTTTGGTAACTTGGATGTCAATAGCGCTAAATCCAATATCGCTGATGAAATAATCGATAGGCCAACATTTGATGCTTGGTATAAGGACTATCAGCAACGAGTGGGACAAGTGACAGATATTGAGGCTTGGCAAGGTGCAAGAAACAGTGTTAATCCGAAATACATTCTGCGTAATTATCTTGCACAGGAAGCCATTGTCGCCGCAGAAGATGGAGATAATGGTAAATTGGTTGAATTACACCGGTTATTAACACAGCCCTATGCCGAGCAAGAACATATGTCACACTATGCTCAGCGTCCGCCGCAGTGGGGACAGGGATTAATTATGTCTTGTAGCAGTTAATTTTTATTTTAAGCATACGATAAGCCGAACAGTAAACATGTAGGCTTATCAATAACGCAGGTTTACCTAACAATATGAATAGCGAAAAGCCCGTGATTGGCTTGCATTCAATCGCATTAGACAAAGAGTCTCTCAGTATTTTAATCCGTGCAGATATTGATTTTGAGCAGTTTGAACAATTTGCTGAGCCATTGGCCGCGGCGATAGATTGCGAAATCCGTGAGCAACAATGGGGCGCAGATAGACATCAATGGCTATTGAATTTCGAAGGCAGCCAGCTTTGGTTACATTACGAGTTTTATGGCGATATTTGTTGGATATCGACCGATGTCGCCTCGGATATTGAAGTGTTAACGTATTTAATGACGTTATTAACACCATTAGTCACAGTGAAGGGCGCAAATGAGTAATCGTCAAATAGATAACGATTCGACAGAGCAAGCCAATTCGAATAAAAACCAAGATGCATCATTTGACTTTCAAGCTTTAACGCCTGACTTAATTTTAGATGCTATCGAGAGCTTAGCGGTATACCCAGAAACCGGTTTATTAGCTTTAAATAGCTATGAAAACCGTGTTTACCAATTTCGGTGTGATCGTGGGAATCGATATGTGGTTAAGTTTTACAGGCCGCATCGTTGGTCTGAAGAACAAATTCAAGAAGAACATGATTATGCGCTGGCATTGGCTGCAGAAGATATTCCTATTGCTGTCCCAGCGATTATCGATGGTAAGACTTTACACCACTATCAAGGCTATAAATTTACGCTATTTCCTTCTATTGGTGGGCGTGCTTTTGAGGTCGACAATCTTGACCAATTAGAGTCTGTTGGTCGCTTCATTGGCCGTATTCATCAATATGCCAGTAAACAAGCATTCCAATATAGAGAGCCAGTTTCATCAAAGATTTTGGGTGATGATGCGTTGGCGTATTTACAGCAATCTGGTCAAGTGGCTGATGGCATTAGTCAGCAGTTTTTTACCGTGGCAGAGCAAGTGTTAGATAAAGCTAAAAGTGCGATGTCAGGGCATCAATTTCCAACGATTCGTCTACATGGAGATCTGCATCCCAGTAATATTTTATGGACGCCCGATGGCCCAGGCTTTGTGGATTTAGATGATGCAAGGCAAGGCCCGGCAGTACAAGACATATGGATGATGCTAACGGGTGATCGATCTCAACGGCTGTTACAATTAGACGTCTTGCTAGAAGGTTACCAAGAGTTTTACGATTTTGACCAAGGTCAGCTCGCTTTAGTTGAGCCTCTAAGGGCCTTGCGCATGCTTCACTATAACGCTTGGTTAAGTAAAAGATGGCAAGATCCCGCATTTCCAATGAACTTTCCATGGTTTGGTGATATCAAATACTGGGAACAACAAACCTTAGCGTTTAAAGAACAACTTGCAGCGTTAGATGAAGCACCATTAAGCTTGATGGGATACTAGGTGTTAACTAACGTAGATTGTTACAAATGTTCTTGATAAGGTCTTGAGATATTGCAATAACCTAAATTATGATACGGTTTAGGTAATACATACATTAGCTCTGCGTAAAGCAGGCAATAGATGGCAAATTTTAAAATTAAAAAATAATTTAAGATTGCACACTAAAGGAAGCAAAATGAAAAAAGCACTATTAATGGCAGCAGTACTACTTTTAGCCCCATTGGCGGCAACTGCTGCAGATTATAAAGAAGGTGTACATTACACTGTGATTAATGAAGGCCCAGCAACGTCTAAGCCTGAAATTACAGAGTTTTTCTCATTCTTCTGTGGCCACTGTTATAACTTTTCAAAAACAGTTGTACCAAAAATTGAGAAAACATTGCCAGAAGGTGTTGCGTTTAACCAAGCACACGTAGAGTTTATTGGCCGTGAAATGGGCACTGAAATGTCTCGTGCTTTTGCGATTGCTCACCAATTAAATGTTGAAAAGAAAATCGAACATGCAATTTTCGTTGCTATTCACGATACTAAGCAACGTTTCACTAGCCAAGATGATATCCGTATGCTGTTTATTGCTAACGGTGTTGATGGTAAAGACTTTGATGCGGCAGCAAACTCATTCATGGTGAATGCACAAATGTCTAAAATGAAGCGTGATACTGAAAACGCAAAACTATCAGGTGTACCTGCATTAGTGGTTAACGGTAAATATCGTGTTGAGACAGGTTCAATTAAGTCTTATGACGAGCTTTTAGATATCGCTTACTACTTAACGTCTAAAGATAAGTAATCGATTAAGATTAACTAAGACGAATTATTGACGCAGTATTTGTTCGATAATTTGATAAAAAAATAGAGCCCGCAGTGGCTCTTTTTTTATGTCTGTATTATGTGAGGTTAATTGTCCAACCACCTGAAAAAAGGCAAAAAAAAACCGTAGGTTTCAAAATTATTCATTTTAAAACGATACGGTGTTGAGCCAATTGGCTCGTTATTTACCCTGAGTAACGTTAAATACTCTACCAAAGCGTCAAAAAAATGGCAAGTGTCATTTTTGTGTTATTTCATTATTTGAACTTAATCGCTGAATTTAAGGTAAAAAATGTTTAACTTTACGAAACTCTTTGGGGATTTATATTGTCAAAGTGAAGTCATCAAAAACCAATAACAACATGCTTGAGGAGTTCTCATGAGAAGGTTCCCCGTTTACGCACCTAAGCTTATTGTCAAACATGCACGTATTTTTCTTACAGGGGTTATTTGGGTTAAAGATCTAGGTTGCTTAGAGTTTAAGAAGGGACGTTTTTTAATGCCAAAAAAAAGCCTGCCAAAAGTAAAGCAGGCTGTTTCAGAACTTAATGAGCTATTAGCTGCTCAGCATAATGAAGCTAATGCTATTTAGCTTTCGCTATTAAGTAATCCAACAAGACCGTTAACTTTGTCATTCCAAGAGTTGAGGTCTTGTTGTAGTTGTTGATTAGTCTCAGTCAACTGAGCGTTCTTTTGCTTCTCTTCTTCAAGCTCCATTTTAAGTAGCTCAGCATTTTCAAGAGTAGCCTGGATTTTGGCTTCCAGTTGGGACAATAATTCAAGGCTCATATCGGGAGTCCTAATAGTTTCTGGATGGAATGCTGATTCTAGCAGTGACTGGGGTTTAAGGAATAGACAAATCTGTTAAGTGGTTAAAAAAAGTACCAGTTTTACTACTATTTTCTAAGCTTTAATCACCTTGAGCTGTATTTAGGTAATTTTTTACTGATATCTAGCAGCAATCCCTGATGTTCAGTGTCCCATGAAAGTCTTACTCATTAGATAAACCTCGTTTTAAAACGACCTTTTTTGGGAATTGTCATCTTGTGCAGAACGATTGACGGTTAAATGTCATCCACATTGTCCATTTGCTTGACATTACAACTGATGATTCATAGTCTGCTAGCTCTGTTTTCAAGGTGGTAGCAAATGGACATCAAATATAATTTAAAATCGTCACGCCGTACTGAGCAATTTCATCCAGAAGGTAATGTTGGATTTGGTAATCTCAGAACTGATCATATGTTTTTAATGGATTATCGAGATGGCCAATGGTGCGATCCACGTATCGAACCTTATGCTCCTTTTGAGATTGCGCCAGGTGCAATTTCATTGCATTACGGTCAGTCTATTTTTGAAGGCGCAAAGGCCTTTATGCATGACGACGGTGAAATCTATACCTTTAGATTGAATAAGAATGCGGAACGTTTAAACAACTCTGCAGATATCTTATGTATTCCTAACCTTGATGAAGAGATTCAACTTGAAGCCATTAATGCGCTTATTGATGTGGATCGTTTGTGGTTCCCGATGCAAGATGGCGCTTGTTTGTATATTCGTCCTTTCATTTTTGCCACCGAAGATCGTCTATCGGTGAGTCCTAGCCTGAATTTTACCTTTTGCGTCATTTTAAGCCCAAGTGGCGCTTATTATGCTGATGGGGTAAGCAAAGCGATTCGTTTACTAATTAGTAAGAAGTTCCACCGTGCAGTATCGGGTGGCACTGGCGCATCGAAAGCGGCGGGTAACTACGCTGCGTCACTGCGAGCGGGTCAAGCTGCTGCTGAATATGGCGCTGCTCAAGTGTTATATCTTGATGCTAATAATCAACAGATTGAAGAAGTGGGCGCAATGAACCACTTCCATGTGCTAAAAGATGGCACTGTAGTGATCCCAACATTTACTGATACGATTTTAAAATCAATCACCTCGCAATCAATGCTTGAGCTAGGGCACCTATTAGGCTGTGAAGTGCGTCAAGAGACGATCATGCTAGATAAGTTTATTGCTGATATCGAGGCGGGTGAAATTGTTGAGGCGGGTGGCTTTGGCACAGCAGCAGTTGTGTCACCTGTGGGATCGTACATTTTTGAAGATGGACGAGTGGTAACCGTTGGTGATGGTGAGGTCGGTCCGTGTATTAAGCGAATCTACCAAATCTTTACTGAACTACAAAATGGTCAACTTGAAGGCCCTGAAGGCTGGGTTAAACGTGTTGAGCGAGTGGCTCCTTAATACCTAGTAGAATACCTAGTGCAGGTGTTTTGACCATTAAAAAGGCTCCTAAGGGAGCCTTTTGTGTATCTATCACATGCCTGTTAACTGTTAGTTTTGTCAAGTTTGTCTTGCTGTAATACGGCCAAACATTCATCTGCTGGCAGAGGTTTACTCAGTAAGAAGCCTTGGACTTGATCACAGCCTTCTGACTGCAAGAAGTCGAGTTGTTCTTGGGTTTCTACCCCTTCAGCAACGACATTCAGTTCTAAACTATGGGCTAAGGTAATAATTGCACTGGTTATTGCTGCGTCATCAGGATCTTCAATGATATCGCGCACGAACTCTCGGTCGACTTTTAACGTATCAATAGGGAAACGTTTTAAGTAACTCAAGCTCGAATACCCAGTCCCAAAGTCATCAATAGCAATGGTGAGTCCTAAGGCTTTAAGTTGCGACAGCACTTCCACTGAATCCTTTGGATTACCCATGATCATCGATTCGGTTAACTCAAGCTCTAATGCTCCAGCAGGTAATCCTGAGACGGCCAATGCGACTTCAATGGTTGAAATGATATCCGCTTTTAATTGTCTTGCTGAGAGATTGACGGCAACTGAGATATCTTCAAAGCCTTGTTTATGCCATTCAGCAAGTTGATTACACGCTTCATCAATGGCCCAGTGCCCAATGGCGTTGATCATCCCAGTTTCTTCTGCCAATGGAATAAATTCAACGGGTGAAATGAAGCCGAGCGTTTTACTTTCCCAACGCAGTAGCGCTTCAACGCCTAAAATTTGCTTGGTTTTAATATCGTATTTAGGCTGATAAACCAGATAGAGCTCATTACTTTGAATCGCTTCTTTTAGCCCAGCTTCAAGCTCAACATGACGGGTGGCATATTGGTTTAGCTCTTCGGTATAAAACTGGAAGTTATTGCGACCTAAAGATTTTGCATGATACATGGCGGTATCTGCATACTTGATCAGTGAGGTACTGTCGTCAGCGTCATTAGGGAATAAACTGATACCGATAGAAGGCGAGACAGTAATATTTTTATCTTCAAGTAAGAAAGGCGCTTTAAAGGCTTTAAGCACTTTTTCAGCAATGATGGTAGCCGCTTTTAACTTGGCGACCCCTTCCAAAATAATGGTGAACTCATCCCCGCCTAGACGGGCAACGGTATCGCCTTCACGAATAGCATTTTGCAATCGACTCGCAACGGCTTTTAGCAGTAAATCACCCACATGGTGTCCCATGGAGTCATTGATGTGTTTAAAGCGGTCTAAATCAAGGAATAACAAGGCAACAATTGATCTCGAACGATGGGCCTTAGTGATAGCTTGATTAAGTCTATCTTGGAATAAGGTTCGGTTCGGCAGGCCTGTCAATGGGTCAAAGTTTGCTAAAATTCGCAAATCTTCTTCCGCTTTTTTACGGCTCGTGATGTCAGTAAATACCGCAACAAAGTGGCTGGTTTCACCCTTAGTATCAATGACTTGGTTGATTTCTAGCCAAGCCAAAATACCTTTTTTATCTTTAGTTCGAATGTTGATTTCACCGGCCCAATGCTTTTTACGCAGTAGCTGTAATTCGACATTATGGTAGAAATCTCGAGAACGCTTTCCATGGGCGAGGAATAAGAAATGCTTGCCCGCGATGGCATCAGGCTCAAAACCTGTTATTCGACTGAAAGCAGGGTTTACTGAGCGAACACGGTAATCTAGTTCTCCCACTACTACGGCCTCATTCATACTGTGCAGTACTTGAGTGGAGAGTTTCAGCTCGTTTTCAGTTTCTTTTCTGACAGTGATGTCTTTATGGGTTCCTGCCATTCTGACCGGTCTGTCTTGTTGATCCCATTCAACAACCTTGCCTCGATCGATTAACCAGATCCATTTGCCCGCTTGTTTTTCAACACGATATTCAGCTTCAAAGAACTCAAGTTTACCTTCAAGATGTTGATTAAGAATTTTCGACACCCTAGGTTTATCTTCTGGGTGAATATTATTAATCAAAGCTTGATCTTCATTACCAAGGCGCAGCGGTGGCACCATGTCCGTTCGGTAGACTTTATTTTCACGTATGTTCCAGTCCCACATGCCATCACCAGACGCCCATAGCGCCAGTTTCAGGCGCTCTTCAGAGGCGCGGATACTGATCTCAAATTCACGCTGCTGTTCACGCTTTAGCTGTTTAAGATAAATCAGGAAAGTAATCGCCAGCATGATGGCAATACCATAAATGACGTAAGCTGCTTTACTTAAATAAAACGGTGGGACGATAGTAAATTTGATACTAAACGGAGCTTGGTTAAAACTGTTGTCAGTTAACGTGAAGCGCACCAATAACTCATACTCTTTAGGTGCAAGACCTGTAAAAGTAATATTGTTGGTATTGTTAAGATCAACCCAATCGTTATTGTGCCCGACTAATTTATAACTTAATTGGTGAAATCCTGGGTAATTGTATTCAAGCGCACTGACTTCAAAACGAATGACATTATTCACAAATGGCATGGTCAGCTCAGGAGGATGAGATAAGTCATGCAATTGATGATGCTCATTTCCAATGGTATAGCTAGTAAGCGCTAATTTGACATCAGGTCTTTCTGCGGGCACTTCATCCGGGGTAAATTGGTTAATGCCATTAATCCCGCCAAACCATAAGTCGCCATCTGCATCCCTAAACTTGACCCCACCATTAAATTCGTTGGCTTGCACACCATCAAAGACATTAAATGCCACGAGTTGATTATCAGGAGTGACACGAATGATGCCTGAGTTCGTGCTTAACCAGAGGTTTTGCTGGTTATCTTCGAGAATGGCATAGACCGTGTGTTGCTTTAATGATTCATTTAAGGCTTCAAAGTGAATGCTACCGTCTGCCAATTCAATAATTTTGTCGACACCGCTATGGGTTGCCATTAAAAAGTCACCCGTGCTGGTAGCAATAAAATCACGGATACGATTATCACTCAGTGTTGATTCGTCCGCGGGTTGGCGAACCTTTAACGTGAGTTTTTTATCATCTGGCTTTAGCCTTACTAGGCCTGCCATTGTCCCAATCCAAAGGTTATTTTGATGATACTTTAGAGAAAGAATTGAGCGCTCTTGAGGTGAGTACGTCTCTTGGTAATCAAATTGATATTGATGTAGTACCCCTTCGCCTGGTAAGACAAAATACAGTCCATTACTGCTTCCCACCCATAAACGCTGTTTGTCGTCTAACGCGAGCGAGCGTATATGCAAAGTGTTGGGAATAAGGTGGTCAAATGCCGGTAAAAAACTGAGCTGTTGATCCGGTGTCAGTCTGGCTAAACCATGATCAGTTCCGAACCATAAGTTGCCATCGGGCGTTTCAGTTATTGCATGTACCGTGATGTTTAATTCAGATTCATTAAGGTTTAATGCTGTGGCAAACAAGTCATTGTAATAATAAAATTGGCCTTGTTTTTCATCAAAGGTTTTAACTCCTGCGCTTTCGGTTCCAACCCATAGTCTGTCTTGGCTATCACGAAATATAGCTCTGATCATATTAGCCATTTTGGGCTTAGATGGGTGCATTTCATAAATATGATTAAAATAGACTTGGTTAAGATTAAGCTTATTAATACCAGAATAACGAGTGCCTAACCACAATGTACCATCGGGCGCGAGCATGATGGTTTGTAAGTTATTTTCGCTGATTGAATGACGGCTATTAGGGTCATATTTATGGACTTTACTGCGCCACTGACCGTCGATTAAATCAAGTTGTATTAATCCTGCATTAGCACCAATAGCCCATACTTGTTGGCTATTGCTGATGACAAAATCATGAATTTCGTTAAAGATGGTTGGCTGCTGATTAGTCCATACGAGTGTTTTTTCGTGGGTGATGAGATCATAGCGAACTAGCTCGTTACCTATCGCGAACCAAACTGAGTCATCTTGAGCGTTAGTATGAATGCTATTGACTCTTAAATCTGCAGGGATATCTAAGCGAATGATGGTATTGCTATCAATGGCAAATGTCCCGCTTTGCTCAGTGCCAACAAAGATATATTTATCATCGACATTAGCGACATAGCTGATGCTGGGGTCAATGCTATTACTGATACTAATCTTGGTGATTTTATTGGTTTTTAGCGAGAGGGTATAAAGGCCTGTTTTGGTGCCAATCCATAATGAGTCACCAATTAAACTTAAGCTGGTTAAGCGTAAGTCATTTAGACCGCTTTCTAAGCCATAATTGGTGAACTTGCCAGTGGCTAAATCTAGTTTGCTGAGGCCTTGAGAGAAGGTTGCAACCCATAAGCTATCGTCGGGTGATTGCAAGATATCAATAATGTAATTACCGACAATACTAGACGGGTCGTTACTGTCATTGAGAAAAATATCAAACTCGATTCCGTTGTAGCTATGCAGTCCATCTTGGGTTCCGACCCATAGCATACCAGCCTTATCCATAAACAGTTTGGTGACTGAGTTTTGGTTCAGCTCATTAGAGCCTTCGAACTGATCAAACGACAATAAATGATTATCATTTTTAGGTGTGATTGCGATAGCTTGAATTGTCATTGAGATGATAAACATCGCAATGATAAAAGACGTGCTAAATAATGTGGCTAAACGTAAATTCAATCTGCACCTATAGTAATTAGAATAAACACCTAGTGATGTTGGTTGCATATTGTTAGTTAGGATGTAAATGCTTAACAAGAATAGTCATAGCGGAGAGAAATAACACACTATCCGTTTGTTAAATACACAAAAAAAAGCATTTAAATCGTCTTAAGCAACCATATTACGTAGCTATATGCTTTATTTCAAATTACATTTCAGTTTTACGTAGGGTGGATGTTGCAAAAGCTTAATAGAGTTAACAATTTACTTAAAAGTTAACGCTATAAAGTAAAAAACACGCTGAATAGCGTGTTTTTAGTCATGTTCGATAATGCTATTAATTATCTTGTTTTTGATCAGGGGCATGTTGCTGGAAAATTTCCTCAAGCTGCTGGTCTTTATCAAACCAAACTTGATTTAACCAACGTTGAAATTCAACCCGGGTTTCAGCTTGCGAGAAATACACTTCAGAATCGACTTCTGGCACAGGCATTTGCTCAATACGTACGACAATCTTTTTCACCCGCCCTGACATGACTTCGTACAAAATGCCTTCTTTTGCTTTAGCATCAGCATCAGGATAGGCCAATGTCATGTTCAATAAGCCAGTAAACTGCTCACCCATAGCTGAAAGAGTAAACGCGATTCCACCTGCTTTAGGACGCAATAAATGACGATAAGGTGATTGTTGGCGACGATGTTTATCTTCAGTGAAACGGCTACCTTCAACATAATTGATGATTGACGTTGGGATATGGATAAACTTCTCACATGCTTTGCGAGTCGTTTCTAAATCTTTGCCTTTGAGTTTAGGATTCTTTTTTAGTTTGGCTGGGCTGGTTCGGTTCATAAATGGCATATCCAATGCCCAACAGCCTAATCCTAAAAATGGGACAAATATGAGCTCTCGTTTTAAAAAGAACTTCATCATTGGTACGTTGTTGCGCAAAATATACGTTTGTGCAGCAATATCAAATCCACTGACATGATTACTGATAATTAAATACCAGCCATTTTCATCCAGTCCTTCTAGTCCCTCAATGTCCCATTCAATTTTGGCGATTAAATTTAAAATGCCGCCATTACATGATGCCCAAGCCCACATAAAGCGATTCATTAATCGTGAAATATGGTTACGACCTAGAGCCACTGGCACGAATAATTTAATGATGCCGCCAATACTGATTAATCCTGCCCATACAACAGTGTTAATAATTAAAAGTAATGAACTGATAAAGAACAGTATCGGACCTGGTAAAAAACTTAGCATGGAGCTAAATACCTCTAGTTATTTTGTCAGCCATTTCGCTGATTTTGTTATCTTTTTCGAGCCATAGTTGATTGAGTTGATTTTGGAACTCAATTTTAAACTCACGATCTTTACTGTAGTCACCACGCATTGCGTCAGGAATCGTTGTCACTTGAATATCAACATGGACTTCATCGAGGCCATTACAAATATATTCCCAGTAGGAAGGTATTTTATCAGGATAATAAATGGTGACATTGACTAATTTATTAATCTGGCTGCCCATTGCGTCAAGGGCAAATGCCATTCCGCCTGCTTTAGGTTTTAATAAATGACGATACGGTGAGGCTTGTTTTGTATGTTTGCCAGGATGAAAGCGAGTTCCCTCGACAAAGTTCATTACACTCACAGGCTTATGCTTGAATTTTTCACATGACTTGCGAGTTATCTCAATATCTTTCCCTTTAAGTTTAGGGTTCTTTTTAAGTTGTGCTGTGGAATAACGGCGCATAAAAGGGAAATCTAACGCCCACCAAGCTAGCCCTAACACTGGAACATAAATGAGTTGCTGCTTTAAGAAAAATTTCAAAAAAGGAATTTTGCGGTTAAATACTCGTTGTAAAATTAAAATGTCGACCCAAGATTGGTGGTTGGCAATGACCATATACCATTCTTTTTCTGAAAACTGACTATCGCCAGTTAACCTTATCTTCGTTGGGTGCAATATTGACTCAATCACACCGTTAACAGTGATCCACGCACTGGCACAGTTATCTAAAATATAACTGCATATTTTACGAATGATGTTTATTGGTAACACTTTGAATATACTAAATATAAGTATAGGTATTACCCAGAATACGGTATTTATTACATAGCAAATAAATGCTATCGATCCTTTAATTTTTGCAAACAGCGGCATCTAGCTCTCCTGTGAATGGAGGCTTATGTTACTCCGTGAAATGATTTGGCTCAATCCGAAGGACAATAATATCGCAATTTTTACGCAAAAATTACACGCTGTTCAGTCTGTATCATTGACTTACTATGATGATTGTTCGTACTCACTGCTGACTCAATCGATGCATCAATCTATCCATGGCTCGATATCCTAATGCTTGAGCAATATGACGTCTTTCAGTTGTTTTGGATTGTTGTAGGTCTGCGATGGTTCGAGCAACCCGCTGGATCCGATGAAAGCTTCTCACAGATAAACCGAGCTGCTGCACACTTGCGTCTAAAAACTCTAAGTCAGCTTGGTTCATGTTTAAATGCTGTTTTAACAGTGAAGGGGATAGTTCACTGTTAAGCAAACCTGCGCGCGATAACTGTATCTGTCTTGCTTGATTGACCCTTTTGGCAATGCTTTCACTGCTTTCAGCAGTTTGCTGGGGTTGGGTGAGAGTGCCTGCTGGCAGTTTAGGGACTTCGATTGTTAAATCAAAACGGTCTAAAAATGGACCTGAAAGTTTAGATAGATAACGCTGAATTTGGTCGGGGGTTGAGCGGGCATTATCTACATCACCACAAGGGCTTGGGTTCATGGCTGCAATCAGTTGAAAACGACTCGAGAATTTTACTTTTGCTGCTGCGCGAGAAATGACGACTTCGCCAGACTCCATAGGTTCACGTAGGCAATCTAATACTTTACGTGGAAACTCGGCTATTTCATCTAAAAACAATATTCCTCTATGGGCTAGTGATATCTCACCTGGCTTTGGGATGCTGCCACCGCCAACTAATGAAATTGATGAGCATGTGTGGTGTGGTGCTCTAAAGGGACGTTCAAGAAAAGCGTTTGGTTTGATGTTTAACCCTGCGACAGAATGAATAGCGGCAACATCAATAGCTTCTTCATAGCTGAGCTTGGGCAATAGCGGAATGATTCGGTTAGCGAGCATACTTTTGCCGGTGCCAGGAGGGCCTAGAAATAGAGTGTTGTGCCCGCCTGCTGCAGCGATTTCTAACCCTTGCTTGGCCTGATATTGGCCTATGACTTCGCTTAAGCATAACTGCGGGCCTGTTGCTTCATCTTCAAACCATTGCGGTTGCTGGTCAACAAGTGGTAGTTGAGCTTGACCATGCATAAAGGCGGCAAGGTGCTGTAAATGGGCAACAAAGTGAGTTTGCTCAAAGCCGACTAACTCTGCTTCTCGTCTGTTTTCTAAAGGGATAAACAATTGATGTTGTTGGTTTTTGGCTGCAATGATTGCTGGCAGTATGCCAATACATGGACGAACCTCTCCCGATAACGCCAGCTCTCCAATAAATTCACTGTGAGCCAATTTATCCGACGGCACTTGGCCTGAAGCCGCTAAAATACCGATTGCAATGGGCAAGTCATATCGACCTCCTTGTTTGGGGAGATCGGCTGGAGCGAGGTTAACGGTAATGCGCTGCATGGGAAACTCAAAGCCGGCGTTGATTAATGCACTTCTAACCCGTTCACGGGCTTCTTTTACTGAGGTTTCTGGTAATCCGACTAAATTAAAAGCAGGTAATCCATTACTTAGGTGAACTTCGACTGTGACTTTAGGGGCTTCAACGCCGCAGCAAGCACGTGTGACTACGCAGGCAATCGCCATAAACAAATCCTTTTGTTTTTCGTTTACAGATATTTAATGACACTTAATGAGGTTATTAAGCCCATTAAGTGTAGCAGGTAAATAAATCGCTGTAGCCAAACCCCACCTATAACAAAAATAAGTGAGTTAGGATGAGTATTTATTGAATAGAATCAGAGCGTAAGGTTTTGATGCGTTCATCAATGTCGGGGTGAGTACTGGCCCAGTCTGGTATGTCGAGATTATGCTCAGCTTGCAATAACTGGTATAGCTCGACGATAGAGTCGGTATTTTTGTACCAAGTTTGAAGTTGCAATGCTGCAAACTGGTCGGCTTCTCGTTCATGATTTCGAGAATAGGTTAAGCTGGTCCCTAATACCGTGACACTGACAAGCATATCCGAGATCCCGCTGGCATCACCGACAATTAGCGCTGCGCCAACAGAGAGGATTGATGATTGTATTAACGTTGTGAGTACATGCCTGTGATGAACATGACCCAGCTCATGCAAAATAACCGCTTCAAGTTGTTGGTCGTTTTTCGCGAGGTTAATCATGTCATCCGTTAATATAATTTGACCGTCTGCGAGTGCAAAAGCATTAGCACCATCTTTGCTGCTATAGATTAACAAAGAAGGTTGGATTGAAAATACTATCTGCTCTTGATGCAGTTTATCTAATGTCTGCTGAAATAACTGCTGCAGTTCAACTTGTCTTTGTGGCTTGATTTGGCTTTCGGTGAATCCCATGGACTCCACTAAGCTGAACGTTTGCTCACCGACTTCTTCCACTACGGCATCCGGTAATAATTGGGCGATGGTTTTAGAAGCAGCAGGTATGCCATGCACAACAATAAAATACAGCGCAGCTAGTGAAACCAAGGTTGCAATAATAATCAGTCCAAGGTTTTTTTCTAGCTGGGCTATCCAGCTTTTTTTAGCGTGAATGTTGAGCCATTGATTAAGCTGTTGAGGATCTGTTGAAACAAAAACATGTCCGCTGGAAAACGTGATATGACGAGCCATATTACCTATAGGATCTGTAACAATGGTTTGGTCTAGTTGAAATTGCCCTCGGTGAACGTCTGAGGACAATGTCAACATCCCATTTTTACCCAGCACTAATGTGGCTGGGTATTTTGTGGCTTGTTTTGGGGCAAGAATATGCCCATTAACTTGTTCTATCACAGCTTTATTCCAGCAAACCTTGGCATTGCTAAACTATGCCAATATTAATATCAAAGGCATCTGCCACTTCATCTGCCACAGCGGTGCTACTTTGCTCATTATGGTCATGAGCTGTGAAAGCATCTAAGTTTCCTTCAACTGCAGTGACTTCTGCCATGTACTTAGCAAAACGGACATCTGCCCAAGCTTTACCCATGCCAAAGGTGAACATAACAAGCAGTAGATTAGTGATAACTAAGAATAAGAAACTTGAGGTTTTCATTGTCGATGCCATTTGTAAGTCATCATTAATAGATGTTTGGCTAAAGACATAATTGCGAACACAGACTTGAACATAGGCTGCGATGAGCATTGATAAAATAAACATGAAGAAGTATCCAAAGAACATCATGCCTATCAACGAAGCATTATTTTTAAATGCTTCTTCAGAGGCGCCACTTTGAATTAGCTCAACAATCGACCCCATCATGCCAAAAGCAAATGCAAAAACTGAAAAAAGTAAGCCTGCACCGAAGAATAACCCAATAGCGGTGACGGCAATTTTGGCATACTGATTGATTTCAAGTTTGGCATTAAATGCCTTATCACCATAGCGATAACCATTGATTAAGTATTGTGCCATTCCAGCGCTAACCCAAGCGTAAGAATAAATAGCAGCAACAAAGAAAAATACCACGCCTGCGGTAATTGCAATGCCGATAGCAATGGGGTTATCTGTCATTAACCTTGTAACAACACCAATACCAAATCCACCCGCGACAACAATAATATATGCCGCAATGGGTTTTAGCAGTAGGTTGATATATGCACCGCCATAAGAGCCAGCAAAATCAAACCTAACATTGCGAAAACGTGTCATACGAGCATCAAAACGAGCATTTCTAACGGCTAGAAATGGTACTGCTAACATGAATATGATGGCTAATGCGACAGCGACAGGAGGCATAGTGCTACTGAGCACTGACCATGTAATCAATAAGAATACGGCAATAATTCGGCCAATTAAGATTTGCATTGGCTTGGCAAGGTATTCGAATCTGTCACCGCCTAATTCAGTATTTCCGTAAAAGTAATTATTGGTTCTCACTTTGGCCCAGGCTGAGTAAATGCCGAATGTCACCATGGTGAGTAAAACGTTGACTATCCAAATACCAAAAAATTCACCACCAATACCGTGAAATTTAAATGGAGTACTGGTTGTTGATGTGTCTGAAGATATTGTTGATGTCGAAGCTGTAGAGGCGGTACTGCCTTGTGATGAGTCTATGGTACTCATTTAGATTTCCTTCCGTTGGAATTGAGCTGGTTATTAAAACGTTAAAAGTGATATAAATCAATATTTTTAATCATATTTCTGTCGCTTTATTTTGTGCATTACACTGAGTCACAATAAGCGGTTTTGGCGGGTTAGTTGTTATCAGTAGCATATTGCATGGTAAGTAAGCTTTCTCACAGAACTTAATCATGCAAGGTGTACTATTTACAGACATAATTAAGTTAAATGACATTCAAGCTTTAGTTTGCGGAGGCGAATCATTACTAAAATAGACTATGTTATATACAGTTAGGCTGTGTTGTATGCCGTTAGACTATGCTTTATTCAGATAACTGCGATAGGTATTGGTTGAAAAAGGACATGTCACTATGCGAGCTTTGCTCATTTTTATGTTATTCATGCTTTCAAATTCAGTGCTGGCGAGTACTAATGTCGTGTTTTTAAACCCCGGTGCAGCTGATGATTCATTCTGGCACCATATCGATAATGTCATGCAAGTTACAGCGCAAGATCAAGATTTTAATTTAACGGTTTTACATTCAAACCGTGACCGTAATTTGATGTTAAATCAGGCGGTTGAAATTTCTAATCATGCATCTTTACCGGACTATCTTGTCATGGTTAACGATAAAGATGTTGCTAAAAAAGTGCTTGATACTTTTTACCAAAAACCCGTTCACATTATTTTTATGATTAATGATATTGAGCAGCCACTTAGGTTGCAGTTAATGAACGATCCCCACTGGAAAAAGTACTTATTACCTGCAGTTATTGAAGACAATTATCATATTGGTCGTGAGTCTGCTGCAGCATTAACTCAATTATTTACGACTACTCCCGCACATGTGGTGGCTGTAGCGGGAGATGATGTAAGGGAAACATCGCTACTACGCACACAAGGAATGGAGGGGTATTTTAACCTGCATTTGAATACCGTATTGGAGCTGGTCGTTTATGCAGATTGGCAAGCCAATAAAGCCTACGAACAAACGCATATATTGCTGAATCGATTTCCTGGGGTAGACGGCTTATGGATTGGCAATGATGAAATGGCAGTTGGGGTCGTTAAAGCCTTAAAAGAAACCCACCGAAAACCGGGTGAAGATATTAAAGTATTGGCGATTAACCCTTCGGTCTTGTCATATGAGTTACTTAAAAATGGTGACGTCAATGCGATAGGAGGAGGCTCATTTTTATTAGCAGGTGTGGTGGGGCTAAATATTGCTCGTCATCAGCAAAAACAAACATTTGACCTATGCCTTGAACATAATTTTTATCGTCACTTAACACTTGAATGCCCTTTATTTCGTATGATTGTTAACAATCAATGGCATCAAATCCTTGAGCAAGAAGTCAAAGCGGTATGCAGTGTCAATTAGCGCAGCTTATTCAACTTTAAATCAATAACCTGAGTGATTAAATGACCTCTAAAAAGGCATGTAAAATGGGTTCGTGGGTGCGTTTTTGTTTACAACAACAGCCAAGCTGAAATGGGGCAATATTTTGCTGTGTATCTAATTTAACCAGTCGTTCTCTTACTGGACTATTTTCAACCACAGCTTCTGGGCTGATACTGACACCACACCCTAACGCGACCATAGAAGTTATCGCTTCTTGACCTGATACTTGAGCATAAATATTAGGTTTGAATCCCATTGCTTTAAACCAGTTGTCAGCTCGACGTCGCCCAGGGCCATGATCCGGCACAATGAAGGGTAATTTTGCCCAATTAATGGGAACGGTATTAACCATTTGCTGTACTTGGCAATTAATTGTCGGAGCGTAAACATGCAAAGGCACTTGATCAATTTCTGCAAAGTGGAGACTACTCGGCAATGAATCAGGTAAGGCGATGATGGCAATATCAGCGCGGTTATGCTGAATTTCATCTACAGCATTAGCTGCATCACCTGTATTAAGGGTGATTTCTACCATAGGATGTTCACGTCTAAATCGATCTAACAAGGCTGGAAGGTGGCTGTATGCTGCTGTAACTGAACAATATAAATTGATCCGCCCGTGCAGTAGAGGTTGGTCCGGGTCAATTCGACCTTTCAGGTTGAGCCATTCGGATAAGGTTTGTTCTGCAAAACGCCTAAATTCAGTTCCCGCATGGGTCATACTGACACTGCGGTTATCTCGTTCAAATAATTTGCAGCCCACCTCTTCTTCTAATCGCTGCATCGCTCGACTGAGCGTAGATGGACTCACATGGGTTTGTTCTGCAGTTTTACCAAAATGCAGACTATCACATAGGTGTAAGTACAGTTTTAACGCACGAATATCCATGAATCAACCTTAAATAAATGAGTAAAAAAACAGTATGAAATGGCTCATTTTTAGTATTGCATAAAATGCAATATAACATCCCGAATATATCATTTTAAGCAATGAGCAGCTTACGCTATAGTGATCCCAATCACAACTTTTGTGCCGTGAGATTGCCAAAATGTTGTGTCTCAAATTTCTGAATTAAAGGTGGTATCTCAGATGGCTAACTATTTTAACTCTCTGAATTTACGTCAACAATTAGCTCAATTAGCTCAATGCCGCTTTATGGACCGTAATGAGTTTAGTGACGGTTGTAATTTTATTAAAGATTGGAACATTGTGATTTTAGGTTGTGGGGCACAAGGCCTGAACCAAGGTCTCAATATGCGTGACTCTGGACTGAATATTTCATTTGCACTTCGCCCACAAGCGATTGCTGAAAAGCGTGCCTCTTGGAAACAAGCTACTGATAACGGCTTTAAAGTCGGTACATTTGAAGAGCTTATTCCTGATGCTGATTTGGTATTAAATCTAACTCCAGATAAGCAACATTCAAATGTTGTTAACGCAGTTATGCCATTAATGAAGCAAGGTTCAACCTTGTCATATTCTCATGGTTTTAACATCGTTGAAGAAGGTATGCAGGTTCGCTCAGATATCACCGTTGTGATGGTAGCGCCTAAGTGTCCTGGTACTGAAGTTCGTGAAGAATACAAACGTGGTTTTGGTGTACCGACATTGATTGCTGTTCACCCTGAGAATGATCCTAAAGGTGATGGCCTTGCCATTGCTAAAGCATATGCAAGTGCAACAGGCGGCGACAGAGCTGGTGTGTTGTTATCTTCATTTGTTGCCGAAGTTAAGTCTGACTTAATGGGCGAGCAAACCATCCTTTGTGGCATGTTGCAGACTGGTGCAATCCTTGGTTACGAGAAAATGGTTGCTGACGGTGTTGAGCCAGGTTACGCGGGTAAGTTAATCCAACAAGGTTGGGAAACAGTAACAGAAGCGCTGAAACATGGCGGCATCACGAACATGATGGATCGTTTATCGAATCCTGCCAAAGTGAAAGCGTTTGAAGTTGCCGAAGAACTAAAAGTGATTCTTAAGCCGTTATTTGAAAAGCACATGGATGACATTATCAGTGGTGAGTTTTCTCGCACTATGATGGAAGACTGGGCTAATGACGATGCAAATTTACTGCGTTGGAGATCTGAAACCAACGAAACAGCATTTGAAAATGCACCGGCATCTGATGAGTATATCGACGAGCAAACTTACTTTGATAAAGGTATTTTCTTAGTTGCTATGATCAAAGCAGGTGTTGAATTAGCGTTCGATACTATGGTTGCTGCGGGCATTATCGAAGAGTCGGCTTACTATGAGTCACTGCATGAAACGCCTCTTATTGCCAACACCATTGCACGTAAACGTTTATATGAAATGAACGTGGTTATTTCTGATACTGCTGAATACGGTTGTTACCTATTTAACCATGCTGCAGTGCCATTATTACGTGACTATGTAGCTGGCATGTCTTCAGAATTGTTAGGAGCTGGTCTAAAAGAAGGCTCAAACAGTGTTGATAACAAGCGTTTGATTGAAGTAAATGAAGCGATTCGTCATACCGATGTTGAGTTCATTGGTGCAGAGTTACGCGGTTACATGACTGACATGAAAGGTATTGTTGAAGCTAGCTAATATTTGTTGATTGTGTTGTGAAATACCTGTTCAGCTAAGCTATCGAGCAGGCATCTATCTACCATTTGCTAAATGCGTAGAAGAAACAATCTATAGAAAATTAGGATGATAAAGACGGATTATGTCCTAATCATCATAGCTTTAGATTTTGTTGTTGTTTGCATTGTCTCGGCAGGGAAGCTGAATTTTTTTTACAACACATGATTTTTTGTTGTGTTTATAAATCACTTTATGGTACTCCTATAGAGGATAAATTATAAACAAGTCCGGCATGGAGCCTGACTCAACAAAAATAAACAATTATTTTTTAGGAATCAGTTAACCATGTTTAACCAAGCTGCCCAGCTCATTATTGTGATTATTACCGTCGTGATTATTAAGTCACCGCGGGGGTGGCGTTTGGCAAAGAGACAGAGTTAATCGTCAGAATTTGCAAAACCCCCGCTCCGAAAGGACCGGGGGTTTTTTGTTTTCTAGGGTTTATTTTGTTTCACAAAAGCAAGGTTAAATGAGAGCCAATAAGTGGCAATAACGATTTATCAGACGCACTGATCTTAGCTCAGTAAATGCAGATGAAATACGAGACTATCAATATGGAATCAGGACAGACAATGCGCGGCGCCGATGCCGTTATCAAAGTATTAGCGGCACATGGTGTGACGACGATTTTTGGTTACCCTGGTGGGGCAATCATGCCGATTTATGATGCGCTATATGGTCATCCTGTTGAGCACTTACTGAGTCGTCATGAACAAGGCGCGGCCTTTGCGGCTGTAGGCTATGCCAGAGCCAGTGGCAAAACAGGCGTGTGCTTTGCAACATCAGGGCCTGGTGCGACGAACTTGATAACGTCATTATCGGACGCCTTACTCGATTCGGTCCCTGTGGTTGCGATAACGGGGCAAGTCTCTACCGCTGTAATTGGTACCGATGCTTTTCAAGAAATAGATGTACTCGGGATGTCGCTGTCATGCACCAAACACAGCTTTATGGTGACAGACATTAATGAATTAATTCCTACACTTTATAAAGCGTTTGAAATCGCTGCATCTGGTCGTCCAGGCCCTGTATTGGTTGATATCCCAAAAGATATTCAAATCGCTGAGCTTGAATATAAAACACCTCTACTTTCAGTGGTTGAAGAGCCTGCTCCAGTATTAACTGATATCGAGGCCGCACGAGCACTATTACAACAAGCGAGTAAACCTATCCTTTATGTTGGTGGTGGTGTTGGTATGGCTGGCGCAGTTGATCATTTGCGTCAATTTATCAATGAAACAGGCATACCTTCGGTTGCAACCTTAAAGGGCTTGGGGGCGATTGCACATGGCACCAAAGGCTATTTGGGTATGTTAGGTATGCACGGCGGCAAAGCCGCTAACCTCGCTGTGCAAAACTGTGATTTATTGATAGTGGTCGGTGCGCGCTTTGATGACCGTGTTACCGGACGTTTAGCTACGTTTGCAGGCAACGCCAAGGTGTTGCATCTAGATATTGATATCGCTGAAATCAATAAATTACGCCAAGCGGATGTGGCTATTTCAGCTGACTTTCGTCAAGTATTACCCGCATTGTCTAACTCAATTGAACTTAAATCACATGAGTTAGCACAGTGGCAACAAGAGGTGGAAGAGCTTTATCGTGAGCATCAATGGGATTATCAACATCCTGGCGATTTAATCTATGCGCCAGCAATGTTACGCCGCTTAGCGAATAAATTACCTGAAGACAGTGTTGTGAGCTGTGATGTCGGTCAGCATCAAATGTGGGTAGCTCAGCATATGTGGTTCCGCCGTCCAGAAGATCACTTGTCTAGTGCTGGTCTTGGCACAATGGGATTTGGCTTGCCTGCAGCAATTGGTGCACAAGTTGCTCGCCCAGATGCAACAGTCGTGACGGTATCGGGTGATGGCTCATTCATGATGAATGTGCAAGAGCTGACAACCATTAAGCGCCGCAAGTTACCTGTGAAAATTTTGCTTATCGATAACCAAAAGTTAGGCATGGTGAAGCAATGGCAGCAATTGTTTTTTGAACAGCGATACAGCGAAACCGATTTATCTGACAATCCTGATTTTGTGTTAATGGCATCGGCATTTGATATTCCGGGCCGCACCATACATCGTGCAGAAGAAGTAGAAGCTGCACTCGATGAAATGCTTGCTGCACCTGGACCTTTTATGCTGCACGTAGCCATTGATGATGCATTTAACGTCTGGCCTTTAGTGCCGCCAGGAGCGTGCAATAGTGACATGATGGACCAAATGGAGAAGCAAACATGATGCATTCAATAGAGCTGTTGCTATCGCCGCAACCTGAAGTGTTAGAACGAGTATTACGAGTAACTCGTCATCGTGGTTTTACAATCATTGAACTGAACATGACAGTCACAGAATCGGGTGAGTTTAAGGTTAACTTTACCGTTAATAGTGACAGAGTCATTGAATTATTAACGCATCAATTAGGTAAATTATTTGATGTGATTAATTGCCAAGTGGTTATGCCATCTAAGCCTCAAACGGCTTCTACTTGCGCAACTGCTTAATGCATTTCATCAATATTCGATAGAAGGGAAAGAAAATGGCTGCGACTCAATCAGAACTGATATGGTTTAATGGTGAAATCATGCCTTGGCAAAATGCTACGGTACACGTGATGACACACGCAATGCATTACGGCACGTCTGTCTTTGAAGGCATTCGTATTTACGATACGCACCTTGGCCCAGCAGGATTCCGGTTAACTGATCATGTACAGCGTTTATTTGATTCAGCCAAAATTTATCGCATGAATGTGCCATATGATTTTGAGCAAGTCATGCAAGCGTGCAGTGACTCAGTCCTTAAGAATAATCTGCAAAGTGCCTACATTCGTCCGCTTATCTTTATGGGAAATGTCGGAATGGGGATAACACCGCCTAGCGATGCACAATGTGAATTAGTGGTAGCAGCATTTGAGTGGGGAGCGTACCTAGGAGCTGATAGTATGGATGCTGGTGTTGATGTAGCGGTTACCTCATGGCAACGTTTAGCACCAAATACGATTCCGACTGGCGCTAAAGCTGGTGGTAATTACCTATCATCATTACAAATTTCGACAGAAGCTAAACGTAATGGCTTTGATGAAGGTATCGCACTCGATACCAATGGCTTAGTGAGTGAAGGTGCAGGGGCTAATCTTTTTGTTGTTAAAAATAATAAGATTTATACCCCGCCGGCTACCGCTGCTATTTTGAAAGGCATTACCCGCGACACCATCATGGTGTTGGCAAGAGACTTAGGCTACGAGGTTATTGAAGAAGCCATGGCACGAGAGTTTTTATACGTAGCAGATGAAATCTTCATGACAGGAACAGCGGCTGAAATTGTTCCAGTTAGAAGTGTAGATAGAATTGAAGTTGGCTCAGGAAAGCGTGGTGCCGTTACCCAGCAAGTTCAACAGTCTTTCTTTGGTTTATTTAACGGAGAAACTGAAGATAAATGGGGCTGGTTAGAGCCATTAGTCGCATCAGACTAAGCGATTTAAGCATCGTTAAGCAGTCAATATAAGACTGATAT
This sequence comes from Shewanella sp. 10N.286.52.A9, assembly GCF_041468985.1. Classification (NCBI taxonomy): domain Bacteria; kingdom Pseudomonadati; phylum Pseudomonadota; class Gammaproteobacteria; order Alteromonadales; family Shewanellaceae; genus Shewanella; species Shewanella sp. 10N.286.52.A9. The sequence goes on from NZ_JBFRJQ010000010.1 coordinate 165,997, forward strand.
ACACAACAATAACTCATAATGAATATTTTTAAGGTTTTACTGATAGCTTCATCTCAGTAAAGCGACACAGGAAGGAAAAGACAATGCCTAAACTACGTTCAGCAACCAGTACCGAAGGTCGTAACATGGCTGGCGCACGTGCACTTTGGCGAGCGACGGGTGTAAAAGAAAAAGACTTCGGTAAGCCGATTATTGCGATCTCTAATTCATTTACCCAATTTGTTCCAGGTCATGTGCATTTAAAAGACATGGGGCAATTAGTTGCTGGCGCGATTGAAGAGGCTGGTGGTATTGCTAAAGAATTTAACACTATTGCTGTTGATGATGGTATCGCAATGGGTCACGGTGGCATGTTGTATAGTTTGCCGTCCCGAGAGTTGATTGCCGACAGCGTTGAATACATGGTGAATGCCCATTGCGCCGATGCCTTAGTGTGTATTTCTAACTGTGACAAAATCACTCCTGGTATGTTGATGGCGGCATTAAGATTGAATATCCCGGTGATATTTGTATCAGGTGGCCCGATGGAAGCGGGTAAAACTAAGCTTTCAGATCAAATCATTAAGCTTGATTTAGTTGATGCTATGGTTGCAGGTGCTGATACCAATGTCAGTGATGAAGACAGTAAGCAAATTGAGCGTAGTGCTTGTCCTACATGTGGTTCATGTTCAGGCATGTTTACTGCTAACTCGATGAATTGTTTAACCGAAGCCCTCGGCTTATCTTTACCAGGTAATGGTTCTCTTTTAGCAACGCATGCGGCACGTCGTAATTTATTTTTAGAAGCGGGGCGCCGTATCATGGATCTTGCGACACGCTATTACCGTGACGATGATGACAGCGTATTACCTCGTAATATTGCGTCTTTTAAATCATTTGAAAATGCTATGGCACTCGATATTGCGATGGGCGGTTCATCTAATACCGTTTTACATTTGATTGCAGCGGCTCAAGAAGGTGAAGTGGACTTTACGATGGCTGACATCGATAGAATGTCACGCCTTGTGCCTCATTTATGTAAGGTTGCGCCTTCTACACCTAAATATCATATGGAAGATGTGCATCGTGCGGGTGGTGTCATGGGCATTCTAGGTGAGCTAGATAGGGCTGGCTTACTGCATACGGATGTGCCACATGTTGCTGCTGATAATGGCGGCGATTTAAAGTCTGTTCTAGCAAAGTATGATATTGCCCAAACTCAAGATGAAACGATTCGCCGCTTTTATAGTGCAGGTCCAGCAGGCATTCCAACACAAACTGCATTTAGCCAAGACTGTTATTGGGATAGTGTGGATGATGACCGTCAAGAAGGGTGTATTCGTACTCGTGAAAATGCCTTTAGCCAAGAAGGCGGTTTAGCGGTGTTGTCAGGCAACGTTGCTGAGAATGGCTGTATTGTTAAAACGGCCGGTGTGGATGAAGAAAACCTGACTTTTGTCGGGACTGCACGTATTTATGAAAGCCAAGATGATGCTGTTGACGGCATTTTAGGTGGCGAAGTGGTTGCTGGTGATGTGGTTGTTATCCGCTATGAAGGTCCTAAAGGTGGCCCAGGCATGCAAGAAATGCTGTATCCAACCACATACCTTAAATCTCGAGGTTTAGGTAAAGCCTGTGCATTGATTACTGATGGCCGATTCTCTGGTGGGACGTCAGGATTGTCTATTGGTCATATTTCTCCCGAAGCAGCTGCGGGTGGCACCATTGCCTTGGTTGAGAATGGCGACCAAATAGAAATTGATATTCCTTCACGCTCGATCAAACTTGCGGTATCTGATGATGTATTAGCGCAGCGTAAAGCAGCGATGGAAGCCAAAGGGCTACAAGCTTGGAAACCACTAGCTCGTGAGCGTTATGTGTCATTAGCACTCAAAGCTTATGCATTATTGGCAACCAGTGCTGATAAAGGTGCGGTAAGAGATCGCAGTAAGCTAGAAGGCTAGTGTAAACATGAGCGTTAACCTAAAACTGATGGAATGAGACCTATGTCTTTAGCACAAGAATATTTGCAAAAAACGCTGTTATCATCAGTTTATGATGTGGCCAAAGTAACGCCGTTATCGAGCTTAAATAAACTGTCAGCCAGATTGGGGTGTCAGGTGTACTTAAAGCGTGAAGACATGCAGCCGGTACACTCTTTTAAACTACGTGGCGCGTATAACTGTATGGCGCAACTGACTCCTGAGCAATGTAAGAATGGAGTAGTTTGTGCGTCAGCTGGTAATCATGCGCAAGGTGTGGCGATGTCGGCAGCAAGCCGTGGTATTGATGCCGTGATTGTTATGCCTGGCACCACGCCTGATATTAAAATTGATGCGGTAAAGCGCCTTGGTGGCAATGTGGTGTTGTTTGGTGAAGGGTTTGATCAAGCAAACGAACATGCAAAGCAACTTGCTGAGCGTGAAATGCGCACTTACATTGCCCCATTTGATGATGAACATGTCATTGCAGGTCAAGGCACTGTCGCACAAGAAATGCTACAACAGCAACGTGACATCGATACCGTGTTTGTTCCTGTCGGTGGTGGTGGACTGATTGCTGGCATCGCTGCTTATTATAAAGCTGTGATGCCACAAGTTAAGATTATTGGTGTTGAGCCAGAAGATGCCGCTTGCTTAAAAGCGGCGTTAGATGCAGGCGAGCCAGTGTCTCTATCTCAAGTTGGGCTATTTGCAGATGGGGTTGCAGTTAAACGTATCGGTGAAGAGCCATTTAGAATCGCAAAACATTATGTTGATGATGTGGTTACTGTGACCTCTGATGAAATCTGCGCCGCAGTTAAAGATATTTTTGAAGATACCCGTGCAATTTCAGAACCGGCTGGGGCATTGTCTATTGCAGGATTAAAGAAATACTTGCAACAACACCCTAAAGAGGCTGGTAAAGGTGAGCGGGTAGCCGCCATTTTAAGTGGTGCGAATGTGAACTTTCATAGCTTACGTTATGTGTCTGAACGCTGTGAATTAGGCGAGCAAAAAGAGGCTGTTTTAGCGGTTAAAGTGCCTGAGAAACCAGGGAGCTTTTTACGTTTTTGCCAAATTTTAAATAAACGTGCAATGACCGAGTTTAATTATCGCTTTAGCAGTCGTGACAGTGCGGTGGTATTTGCCGGCATTCGTATAAGCCAAGGTCAAGCTGAATTAGATGAGATTATTGCTAACCTAGAGTCAGAAGACTTTCAGGTGCAAGATTTATCAGAAGATGAAACGGCCAAACTGCATGTGCGTTATATGGTTGGTGGCAGACCACCAGAGCCATTAGATGAGCGTCTATTTAGCTTTGAGTTTCCTGAGCACCCTGGTGCACTGTTGAAGTTTTTGACCACCTTACAAAGCCAATGGAATATCAGTTTATTCCATTATCGCAACCACGGCGCTGCATTTGGGCGTGTGCTAGCTGGGTTTGAAGTCCCATCTTCTGACGAAGCGGCGTTTGCTCGTTTTTTAACAGAGCTCGGTTTTGTTTACCAAGAGGAAACTGATAGCCCTGCTTATCAATTGTTTTTGAACTCTGGTCACTAAGTTAAACCGTGAATAAAGGCTTCCTACATAGGGAGCCTTTTAGATAAAAAGGCGATTTCAAGCTAATAAATTTCAATAGGATACAGATTCAATACATAGTCTGTGTTATTGTCATTTCTGCCCAAAGAGGCGAGAAAGCCACAAACGAAATCATATTCGGTGGCGTTAAGTAAAATAAAAAATGTAGGTTTCATTGAGCTATTACAACTGACCTCGAGCCAAGGAGACTTTGATGTTATCTGTACCCACTAATTCTGTATCTGGCATAAATGCCTTTATGCCACCTCGCCGTACCCTTATGGGACCAGGCCCTTCGGATGTGTATCCTGAAGTGTTAGCCGCCCAAGCTAGGCCAACAATAGGCCACTTAGATCCATTGTTTGTTGCAATGATGGATGAGCTGAAATCCTTAATTCAATATGCTTTTCAAACCAATAATGAAATGACTTTAGCTGTTTCTGCACCAGGGAGTGCGGGAATGGAAACGTGTTTTGTTAATTTGGTCGAGCCGGGTGAGAAAGTCATTGTTTGCCGTAATGGTGTGTTCGGTGAGCGCATGCGCCAAAATGTTGAGCGTGTAGGTGCTACAGCGGTTGTTGTTGATAATGAATGGGGCGAACCAGTATCTGTTTCAGCAGTAGAAGCTGCGTTAAACGCAAATCCTGACGCTAAGTTTTTAGCTTTTGTTCATGCTGAAACCTCAACCGGTGCTTTATCAGATGCCAAAAGCCTATGTGCCTTGGCTCAACAACATGATTGTATTTCCATTGTTGACGCTGTGACATCACTAGGTGGGGTAGAGCTGCGTGTGGATGAATGGGGCATTGATGCGATTTATTCGGGTAGTCAGAAATGTCTTTCATGTGTTCCAGGTATTTCTCCAGTGTCATTTTCAGCCAAAGCAGTAGAAAAGATTAAAAGTCGCAAGACCCCTGTCCAAAGCTGGTTTTTAGATCAAACCTTAGTGATGGGTTATTGGGGTAATAAAGATACCGGCGCTAAACGCAGTTATCATCATACTGCACCAGTGAATGCCTTATATGCATTACATGAATCACTGCGTTTACTGGCTAATGAAGGCTTGGAAAATGCGTGGAAACGTCATCAGGATATGCATCAAATATTACGTGATGGACTTGAGCAGTTAGGGCTGACTTTCGTCGTGGATGAAACGTGCCGTTTACCGCAATTAAATGCGGTTTATATTCCTGAAGGGGTGGATGATGCCGCAGTGCGTCAGCAGTTACTCAATACTTATAATTTAGAGATTGGTGCTGGACTCGGTGCATTAGCTGGTAAAGCATGGCGTATCGGTTTGATGGGTTTTGGGGCTCGACGCGAAAACGTAGCCTTATGTCTACGCGCGCTAGATGAAGTGCTTAACTAATCTTAATACAATCAGTTGAGATAAATTAAGGTTAAAAAAATGGCATCCCAAAGGATGCCATTTTTGTTAGATCATTATGTATTAAGCGTCAGCAGACAATTTTTTTTCTAATTCGTCGACTTGTGCTTGCAGTGCTTCGAGCTTTTCACGAGTTTTTAATAACACGTGCTGTTGTACTTCAAATTCTTCTCGAGAAACCACGTCTAACTTCATCAGTTGGCTTTGAAGCACCTGCTTAGAACGCTCTTCAAATTCGCCAGCGAATTGCTTAACGCCGCTAGGAAGGTTTTCACTTAACTGCTTAGCCACTTCTTCAAGTTTTTTTGGATTAATCATCATCAATTCCATATTAAATTAGGTTTCTAGTCTATGGGGTAATTGTACCTCAGCAACCGGCCATGTCCAAAGTTATCGATTAAGCCTGTGGGTGGGTTCACCTTAGTGGAGTGATACGATCGTCATTGGCTTTTTGATCGCAGTAGACGTTTAAATTTATTGATTGTCGATCGTGGCTTTCTGGTATGATCGCACTCCGTTTATTTTGGTTATTGGTAAAGTCGTCAGCATGAAGTTAAATCCTGGGCAAAATGATGCCGTTCACTATGTTTCTGGACCTTGTTTAGTATTAGCGGGTGCAGGCAGTGGTAAAACTCGGGTAATTATTAACAAAATTGCATACTTAGTTGAAAAGTGCGGCTATAAAGCACGCAATATTGCTGCGGTGACTTTTACTAATAAAGCGGCACGAGAGATGAAAGAGCGTGTGGCTCAGTCCATGGGACGCAAAGAAGCCAGAGGATTATGGATCTCGACGTTCCATACATTAGGGCTTGAGATCATTAAGCGTGAACATAAAGTGGTTGGTTTAAAGGCTGGCTTTTCATTATTTGATGATCAAGATACCTTTGCGCTGTTAAAAGAGCTGACTGAAGATGAACTTGAAGAAGACAAAGATTTAATTAAAGCGCTAGCCGGTGCGATTTCAAACTGGAAAGGCGACTTAGTCGTGCCTGATGTGGCAATTAAACGAGGTGGAGATGAGCAAACACAATTGTTTGCCAAGCTTTATCAACGTTATGCCCAACATATGAAGGCCTATAATGCGCTTGATTTTGATGATTTGATTTTATTGCCAACGCTTTTATTGCGTCATAACGAAGAAGTCAGAACACGCTGGCAAACCCGTATTCAATACTTGCTAGTCGATGAATACCAAGACACAAATACCAGTCAATATGAGCTAGTGAAGCTGTTAGTGGGTGAACGTGCTCGTTTTACCGTGGTAGGGGATGATGATCAATCCATCTATTCATGGCGGGGAGCAAAACCGCAGAACTTAGTCTTACTGGGTAAAGATTTCCCTAAACTTAAACTGATTAAGTTGGAGCAGAATTACCGCTCAAGTCAGCGGATTTTAAGAGCAGCCAACATTCTCATTGCTAACAACCCCCATGTGTACGATAAAACGCTGTTCAGTGAACTTGCTTATGGTGAGCCACTGCGTGTGTTGTTTGCCGCGAATGAAGAGCAAGAAGCTGAGCGAGTCGTTGCTGAAATTGTTCGTCATAAGTTTGTCGGCAAAACTAAATTTGGTGATTACGCCATATTATATCGAGGAAATCACCAGTCTCGTTTACTCGAACGGGCATTGATGACCAACCGTATCCCTTATAAATTGTCTGGTGGCACATCATTTTTCGCTCGGGCTGAAATTAAAGATATCATGGCATATTTGCGTCTGGTCGTTAATCCAGATGATGATAATGCGTTTTTACGTGTAGTGAACTTACCTAAGCGTGGAATCGGCCCAGCTACCTTAGAGCGCTTAGGCAACTATGCGAACCAAAAACATATTTCGATGTTTGAAGCGATTTTTCAAGCTGAGCTTAATCACCATTTAGCGCCAGCGGCGATGTCATCTTTGTATCAATTCGGAAAATTTATTGTCGATACTGGAGAGATAGCAACTCGTGGTGAGCCGGTAGATGCGATCAAGCAGTTAATTCGTAAAATTAATTACGAAGATTACTTGTACGAAACCAGTACCAGCGCCAAAGCTGCAGAAATGCGGATGAAGAATATTTCTGAGCTTTATCGTTGGGTGACGGAAATGCTGGAAGGTGATGAGCTTGATGAACCGATGACGCTACCTGAGGTGGTAACACGTCTTACGCTGCGTGACATGATGGAACGAAACCAAGAAGATGAAGGCGGTGACCAAGTTCAGTTGATGACGTTACATGCTTCAAAGGGGTTGGAATATCCCTATGTCTTTATGGTAGGTACTGAAGAACGAATTTTGCCTCATCAATCGAGTATTGATGAAGATAATGTCGATGAAGAACGTCGTCTCGCCTATGTAGGTATTACACGTGCGCAAAAAGAGTTGTGGTTTACTATGTGCCGTGAACGCCGTCAGTTTGGTGAGACTATGCGTTGTGAGCCGAGTCGCTTCTTAATGGAGTTACCTCAAGACGATTTGATTTGGGAAAACCGCAAGCCTAAACAAACTGAACAAGAGAAGGTGCAATCTGCTAAAGCGAATATTGCTAACCTAAGAGATATGTTTAAAAAGTAAACGGTAATGCCAAGGTTGAGTGCGAGGTTAGCTTACGGCTTCTTTAACGTCATTATGATCTGTTAGTACAATATTAACGATAGAAAAAACGTTACCTTGCCCTTGGCTATAGCCCAATTTTGATAAACTTTGCTTCTGCTCTGAAGTATTTATACCTTCTGCATACATATCAAACCCCAATGTTTGAGCGATAAGCTGATAGGCTTTAGCCAGTTGCAGTTGTTTTTCATTGAGTAAGTGTTGGCTAACATCGGCATCGAGTTTTAACGCTTTAATCGGTAAAAAGCTTAAGCTACTCAGTGAACTATAACCTGTTCCATAACCATTTATCCCAATATTGACACCCATTTCGGTTAAAGACTCAAAGGCACCGATATGGTTAGTGCTGTCTTGCACAAATGACTTCTCGTGAAAGAATACCCATAGCTTTGTGGCACAGATACGACTGCGCTTAATGGTGTTCTTTAAGCTGCGAAGGCCGTATTTATGTTTAATGTGCTGACTTGATAGTGGAATATGAAAGTGAATGTTGTCACCTAATCCATTTGCTAAAGCTTGGTAGTGTTGATCAATATATTTAAAAATATAATCGTCTAACATCATCATGCTTTGCGTTTGCTCGGCAAGCGCTTTTAACTGATGGTTATCAATCTTCCCTTCGCTAGGATGGTGCCAGTAGCTAACTGGCTCATAGGCTAAAATATGGCTTTGATCGAAAGTGACGATGGGCGTTAGCTCTACTATGATTTCATTGCGCTCTAGGGCGTGTAAAAAGTCTTGCTCCAGCGCGATCCGTTGATTGAAGCTGTATTCGGTTTTCTGGTCAAAAACAACATAACAGCCTTTGCCTTTTGACTTTGCTTGATACATTGCGGTATCGGCATTACGCAATACTGACTCACTGTTATCTGAAGTGTTAACAGAACTGTAAGCCACGCCAATACTGGCACCAGAAATCACTTGCTGTTGAGCTAATGTGTATGGTTCTGCAATAGCTTGCAAGATGCGCTCACATACATCTTCGGCATCTCGGTGCTGGTGGATGGAGTCGAGTAAAATGACAAATTCATCACCGCCCAAGCGAGCTAAAGTGTCATTGTCTCGAATACACATTTTTAGCCGAGTTGATGTTTCAATCAAAAAGCGATCACCTTCAAGGTGACCTAAGGTGTCATTGATTTGCTTGAAGCCATCTAAATCAATAAATAACAGAGAAAACTGCTCGTTTTGATGACGTCGAACATGCTTAATGGCTTGTGATAACCGCTCCATGAAAAAGCTACGGTTAGGTAAACCGGTTAAATTGTCATGTTTAGCATCGTAAACCAATTGAGCTTCGATTTTTTTACGCTGCATGATTTGACGTTGTAAGTTGTCATTGATCTCAGCAATCGCTTTGGTGCGTTTTTCGACCTTATCCTCAAGTTGCTCATAGCTTCGCTTTAACTGCTCAGCGGCAAGTTTACGCTCAATTGCATTGGCAATATGCTGCGAGACAAAGGTGAGTAGCTCTAAATCTTTAGTGGCAAAGGAGTTTTTGTCGGTCAAACTGTAAATCGTTAATCCGCCGGCAATTTCCCCGTGAATGAATAACGGAATACCAATCCATTGCTTCATTGTTTGAGTGTGGTTTAAATCGGGATTACTGCCATAAATCTCACCCGCAGTAATCATCCTTTTAATGTCTTGCTGATTTAACAATAGTGGTTGCTGGTGCTTTAAAATATACTCTGTTAAGCCATCCTTTAACGCCCTTGGTTTAGGCGCTTCGGCGTTCATCTGCGAGACATAAAAAGGAAAAGATAAGGTTTGTGATGGCTTGTGCACTAATGCAATAAAACAGTTGTCAGCAGGCAGTAACTGGCTGATGACTTGATGGATTTGTGGGTAAAATTCGGCTTGAGTCACATCAGATGCGGATAAATCAGCGATTTGAAATAATGACTTTTGCAGTTTCTCTGCTTTAACACGCTCAGTGACTTCAAGTTTTACTTTGTCATACGCTTCGCTGAGTTCTTTAGTGCGTTCAATAATTGCTATTTCAAGCTCTTCATTGTGACGCAGTCGCTCCATAACACCTGAAATATGGTGGCAAATAAAGCCCATTAATTCGAGTTCGAGCTCACCATAGATAATATCGTCGCTGTAGCTTTGAACGACCAATACTCCTGAGACATGGTTATTGTGTTTGATGGGAACGCCGAGCCATTGAAGGCAAGGCGAACCTAAGCCATCAATTTTTCCTTCTTCGACCAATTCATTAAAACGTCGCTCATTACAAAAAAGTGGTTCACCGGTTTTTAGCACATAACCTGTAATGCCACGCTCTAATAATGATGATATTTCTTCATCTGGATATAGCTCTGATGGGTGGGGATCTTTCTCATCAGCAAAAAAAGGTAAGGATATGGTGCCAGTTTGATTATCAAAAGAGGCAATGAAAAAGTTATCGGCATGGATCAAGCTTTGCAGATGACTGTGGACACCTTTATAGAAAGCGTCAAGTGAGATCGCTTGGGTAGCAATATTGGAAATTTCTAATAGCGCATTTTGAATGATTTCTGCGCGCTTATATTTTGTCGCTAAACGTCTAAGCCTCGACACCCTTCTTTGTAGATGTTCGATATTATTAGAGTGATTAGGGAAGGCTCCCTTTTCCATATGACTCCTTCAATCCTTTTATGCTAACTACCCACACTTGAGTATATGAAGCTTGAGCAACAAAGGGAACTATTAGTTAGTCCTTTAGGCTGAAATATGAAAATATCTCTTTTTAGCAGCTAAGTATTAGACGTTTATTTTGAAAATTGCTTAAAAACCTCACAATTTACTCAAAACTTGAGCAAACGAACAAAAAAGTTTTAAACAAAGGTGGACGTGAAGGTGATTTATCCCTATTATGTGCGTCGCTAACCAAGACGAGCGCCCATAGCTCAGCTGGATAGAGCGTACCCCTCCGGAGGGTAAGGCCGAAGGTTCGAATCCTTCTGGGCGCACCATTCGGTAAGGTCGTTTGTTAGCAAGATTGAAATCAGTGGTGATTGTAGCTCAGTTGGTAGAGCCCCGGATTGTGATTCCGGTTGTCGTGGGTTCGAGCCCCATCAGTCACCCCATTCAATCTACATTCTATTTATAGAATATCTCGGTGATTAGCGCAGCCCGGTAGCGCATCTGCTTTGGGAGCAGAGGGTCAGAGGTTCGAATCCTCTATCACCGACCAAATTTTTGTATTCCAATTAGTGATTTATTTTTGATCCTTTCAAATTGGCCTACCGTATTAATTTACAACTTAGTGATTAGCGTTTATTGATTACGTATCACTCACTCTATTAGAGTGGAGCTAAGGCTTGCCTTGTTAGACTCAATATATCAATACGATTTCCGGTGATTAGCGCAGCCCGGTAGCGCATCTGCTTTGGGAGCAGAGGGTCAGAGGTTCGAATCCTCTATCACCGACCAAATAAACAAAAAAGCCACTCTTTGAGTGGCTTTTTTGTGTCTGATATTCAGTCAGCTTAAATCTCATGTGGGCTAAAACCATAAAAAAGCCACTCAGTGAGTGGCTTTAATAGCTGTAAACAGCTTAAAAGGTAATTGCGATAGGCGGAGCAATAAACCCTTGATATGCATCTAAGCGCATTGAAGTAAATCGCTCGAGCTGCTCTTGCTGTTGTATACCTGTCACGATAACTTGGATATCTAAGCCTTTGGCGACATTTGCTAAGGCGCGACATAGCTCAGTATTATGTTGGTCATCTTCCATGTAGGCAAAAGATTGATCGAGTTTTACATAGCTTGGACGTAGGCTTTGTAAGTAGCTCATTGAGCCAAACTGGCGACCAAAATGGTCAATACCAAACTTGGCGCCATTATCTCTGATAATGTTACACAGATTTTCGCAATTATCTAAGTCGCTATACACACTGGCCTCAGGGATTTCAAAGCAGATCCTTTCAGGGAATGCGGTATTACGCAGTAAACCTTGTAGCCATGAATGGAAATGCGGGTCACTGATACTCTGGAATGTGAGGTTAATCGCTAACGGCTCATAGTTTCGCTCAAGCAGGCGGTTATCAATCACGGTTTCAATGAGGCATTGATCCATTAAGGTACCTAAAGACAGTAACTCCACATAAGGCATAAATTGACCGGCATGTTGAAGTTTATCGTTAACCATCAACTGACAATATACCTCACGTTGACAGACTTCTTCGTTTTCAGTTAGTAAAACGGGCTGCCATCTAAATTGGAATTTTTTGTTTTTTATGGCATCAGTGAGGTTATCTCGCCATTGCTCGCGGCTAAATAGTTGATGCTCATTGGTCTCAAACCAATGGAATACTTTGTTGTCTTTTAATGATTTTTGCAGCGCATTATCAGCCTGAGCCAAAATATCACTGACCGTCATGTGCCCTGTACGTTCAGCCACACCAATTGCGAAACCTTCATTAGGCTTACAGCCTGCTTTAGAGATTTCTTTATTCAAGGTTCTTAGTAAGGTCTGTAAGTACTTAGTGAGTTGATCGTGTTCTACATCCGTGACTAGAAAAGCGAATTCATATGCAGCAATTCGGGCAATGACGGATGGGGATACCTCGTTTAAATGATGCTCAAGTTTTTGTGATAATAACTTGATGGTTTCATCACGAACTTGATAGCCATACTTACTGTGTACTTCTTCTAGCCAATCAAACTTAGCTAAAAATATGGCGCCACTACTCGGCTCACCTAACCAGCCATTTATTCGACTGACCATGTATTGTCGATTCGGTAAGCCAGAAACTTGGTCGACTAAATTCTTTTTACGTAGGGCTGATACTTCTTCATCTAATGAGCTAAAGACTTGTTTTAGCTGTGCAGACATACTATTAAATGCGCCGACTAACTCTTGTAGTTCTTTCGTTTTTGGCGCTGGCATATCAGGGCCAAACTGACGGTTTGCGACTTTTTTAGCATGTTCTGATAGTGCGTGTAATGGCTTGAGAATGTAGCTTAAGCCAAAACGTGCGCAAACGATGGCAAGTAAAAATAGAATTGAAAAAATGATAATTGTATTAGAAATAATGCGCCAAAGCTCATGGTAACCAAAGCCTGGATGGGCGGTAATTTCAATTTTAGCGAGTTGTAACCAGCCAGAAGTGATAACACTTTCTTTAGTGATGGTCGTAAACAAATCTAAGTCGATAAACCATTGAGGCACGCCTTCGATACGAATGGCGTTATTCCAAACTTGTTGTTTACCGTCAACCAGCCAAGTCAATTTGATTTGCTGATAATAACCGCCTTCAAAAATGACATTCACTAAAGTTTCAGCCGCAACGTCATCGCCACTTTCTAAAGCAGGCACCAGCATAATACCAAGCGAGTGACTGGCATTGTTGAGATCTGAATCCATTTGCTTAACGAGAAAGCTTTGGGTTTCTGTAAATTGAACATAACCTAGACTGGTTATAACCAATAAAAATAAACCAAACAGTAACGCATAGATTTGACGAAAAAGGGTCATCTTGGCCACTACTCCATTTTTTGTTTGGGCTGCCGTAACCGGTCTATGCCCAACCTTAATTTTAAATCATTCCATTTTTCAAGACGCGAGGAAGAGCCCGCAAGCACACCTCGTCCTTTCTCTTTATTAAGCCATAGTTGCTTACCATTGAAGCTGTAAACAGGCAGCAAATCATTTCTTTTGGTAGCAGGCTTAATCACTGGGTCTAAATTATCTAGCACCAATGGGATTGCCCCAGGGGTTTCATAATAAGCTAAGACCATATGGTATTGGTTTACAGATGTTGCTTTAACCATAGTAATGCGTAACTTATCTTCAGCAATACCGACCTGAAGGAGCGTAAAATATTTGGCGATGGAAAAGTCTTCACAGTCGCCAGCATTGACGCCGATAAACTCCATAGGGGAGGCCCAATAATTCGACTCCCCCCAGACTTTACTATCATCGACAAATTTAAATAAATTAAAAAAGCTATTCACTTTTTCAAGCTTGGCTATATCGTCAAGGTTTTGCGCGTCATTGACGATTTTAAACCAAGCTTTAGCACGCTTTCCGGCGCGTTCACCGTATTGATCTGATAAGGCACTGATCGTTTTCTGTGCATCCATTGTTGCCGGAGCTGCTGCGTAAAGCCCCGACACAATGAAAATAGATGCCAATAATGGGTAACGGCAAGCTCGCGTAACACTTTGTAATTGCGAATAACCCTGCTTTGGCAAAAATCAGTTCCTTACATTAAAAGCTTATTGATCAACCGTGTATATGTGCCACTTCATATCTGTTCTTTGATCATCGCCTGTAACTTCAGCAATAACACGTCTGTTTGCTTCATTTGCTTCAGGCGTACCACTTAAATCAATTGGCTGATCATAGCTGTAGCCAATTGCCGTTAAACGTGATCTATCGATATTGAAGGTATCAACTAAGACATTCACAACATTATCAGCACGCGCTTGTGAAAGCGTTAAATTGTGCTCATATGTTCCAGTTTTACTGCAATGTCCCTCTATAGTCACAACCGTATTAGGGTATAACTTCATCAAGTCAGCCACTTCTTCTATTTGTTGGTAAAAGCGTGTGTTGATATGATCTGAGTCATTTTCAAATAAAATCTCTAACTCTTGGCGTTCGTTGATTTCGCTAATTGTTGGGCAGCCATAATTATCTATGCCTGCGCCAATGACGGTATCTAAACAGCGCTCACGTGCCACAATAACGCCATCTTTATCGTTATCGTTTAAATCGAATTGCTGCTCAGTTGGGCTGTCTGCGGTGACGATATCACGCATTGAACAGCCCACCGTTAGTGTCATGCTGAGTAGTAAAATGAGGTATTTCATTATTTTACTCCTCCTTCGTAGTCACGTTCGCCTTGCCAAATATCTGGTCGAGTAACACGTAATGAATCTAGTAACTGTCCAGTTGCATTCAATAAGCGATATTTTGCAATCGTTTCATCATATTCTGTTTGTAGATAGTCCTGACGGGCTTGATACAGTTCGTTTTCAGTATCAAGTAAATCTAACAAGCTACGTTGCCCTAGGTTAAATTGCTGAGCATAAGCAACTTGAGTATCTTTTGAGGCAATAACATGATCACGAATATATCGCTTTTGCGGCGCTAACATTTCATAAGCATTCCATGAAAGGTGCACACCTTCAACGACTTGACGATGAGCACGTTGGCGGATTTCTTTCGCTTCGTTAATTTTGTAAGCGGCTTCCTTTTCTCGTGCGAGATCTTTACCGCCAGAGAATAAGTTGTACTTCACTCGAACCATACCAACCAGATCATTACTGTAACCATTCACATAAGGGTCAAGTGTGGTTCCTGTGCCATAACCATCTTCACCATCAAGGTTATTATTCCAGTTACCGTTTAATTCTAATGAGAATTTTGGATAGTAATTAGATTGTGCTGAACTGCGCTCACTATCGGCGGCTTTGATATCACTACTTGCCGATTTTAATATTGGGTGGTTGTCTTGGGCCATGATGACACTCTCTGCGATGTTAGCAGGGAGTAAGTCTATATCAGGCACAGGAACAACTAGGTTTTCAGGTGCAACTTCAACGATGCGAATATATTGGGCTCTTGCATCAGAAAGGTTGTTTTTAGCTGACATCAGATTGGCATTTGCACGAGCCAGTCGACCAGATATTTGCGATAAATCCGCAATCGAGCCTAAACCTGAATCAGTACGTTCCTTAATTTGCTCATAAATTTCTTTATGACTATTTAAGTTTTTCTCTGAAAGCACCAACAGTTGCTCAGCTTTAATGTAATTCATGTACACTTTACTAACTTCGAGTGCGATATCTTCTGCAGCGGCGAATAACGCCCATTGCTCAGAACTCGCTTCGAAAGAAAAACGGTCAACTTCACTACTTGTATAAAAACCATCAAACAGCATTTGTTTGATACTAAATCCTGCTTCACCTCGTTCAAGTTCCATGACGCCTTCATCCAGATTGTCATTTCCTGGCTGTCTTTTCCCACGAGTTGAAGGACTGTCAGTTTGTTCCCATCCATAGGCCCCTGTTAAATCTACAGTTGGCATATACCCAGCAATGGCTTGGTTAACTTGTTCTTCGCGTGCTTTAAAACGGTTAAACGCAATACGAAGCTCAGGATTGGTATCCAGAGTGTGTGCAACAGCCTGCTCTAACGATTGTGCGTTAAGCAAAGGCGTTGCAAAAATTGCTGACATTGCCAATGCGAAGATACTCAATTTACTGCATTGGTTAATGTTAATTTTCATGTAAAAAACCCTCCCGGTTTTTTGGCTAATTCTCTCTAAGTGCTGTTTCTTTTGCCCGTAATATCGGGTTCAAAATGTACTCAAGGATAGTTCTTTGCCCGGTAATGACGTCCACTGATGTGAGCATGCCGGGAATAATTGGCATCTTTGTGCCATCGCTTTTTGTTAAATTCGATTCTTCAGTTCTGACACGTATAGTATAGAAGCTATTGCCTTCTTCATCTTGACTGGTGTCTGCACTGATATGTTCAACAGTGCCTTTAAGGCCGCCGTAACGGGTAAAATCATAAGCAGTGACTTTGACGACAGCGGGTAAGCCTGGGTGCAAAAATGCAATATCTTGTGGTGTAATTTTAGTTTCGATTAATAGCTGATCTTCTGAAGGTACGATTTCAATAATCTCTTCTCCTGGTTGAACTACGCCACCTAGAGTATTGATATGTAATGTTTTAATGGTTCCGTTTACCGGCGAAGTAATCACAGCTTTATTAATTTTGTCAAAAGCACCAATTTGGGCTTGGTTCATACGAGAAAGCTTAGTTTGCATCTCGTTTAAACTGGCACGTAAATCAGCAGCATAAACGAATACAGCTTCACGTCGTTTTAAAATTGCCTCATCCATCGATGCCTTTAGCTTAGGGCGCAATAAGCGCATTGTTTTTAATTCACCTTGGATGTCGTTGACCGTGCGTTCGAGTTTAAGTAACTCAACTTCGGGTACAATCCCTTTTTGGGCTAATGGTTTCGTTAATTCAAGCTCACGAGAAATAAGCTGGTAACTTTTAGTTAGCGTAGAGATTTTAGACGTCAGCTCTTCTGTTTCTTGTTGGCGCTGTTGTATTTGACGCACCAAAATTTCCAGTTGATTGGTAAGGTTGTCAAGACGGCCTGAGTATTCTGCTTGCTGGTTTTTAACTAAGTCAGGTTCTTGTTCAATAATTTCATCAGAGAATACTAAAGGTTGTTTGGTGATTTTGACTTGTTCTCGCCAGTTAGACGACATATCAGAAATAACGATGCTATCAAGTTCAGTGCGCATACGTATAACATTGGTTTGTAAGCTATACACTTCTTGTTCTTGTTGGGCAAAGTCTGAACGAAAACGAATATCATCAATTTTAACTAGCGGTTGCCCTTTAGTGACGATCATTCCTTCTTGAACATATATCTCTTGCAGTACACCGCCATCGAGACTATCAATAAGTTGAATTTGAGAGGAGGGGATCACTTTTCCCATTCCAGATGTCACTTGATCTAACTCAGAAAAATAAGACCAAATAAAGAAACATAAGGTCATGGCTGCCAGTGACCATATGATAAGACTATGGCCACGAGGGGAGTCTGTCATCATGGCGCCATAGACATCATCAACCATCTCTAAGTCGTGATTCGATAATTTATTACTCATGAAGCACGACCTCCTGCAAGTAATCCATTATTGAGTTTTTCTAAAATGCTGTCTTTTGGCCCATCAGCTATTACATGGCCTTTGTCTAAGACAATAATGCGATCCACTAAACGCAATAAATGCATTTTATGGGTAATCAGTAATAGTGTGCGGTCTTTACTGACATGTTCCATTGAACGAATAAATTGTTTTTCTGCTCGTGCATCTAGGCTAGCAGTAGGTTCGTCCATTAATAATACTGGCGGGTCATTGAGTGTCGCTCGAGCAAGAGCCACAGTTTGTCGTTGGCCACGACTGAGCGATAAGCCGCCTTCACCAACTTGTTGATCTAAGCCTTCTGACTCAAGGTTGGTAAACATACTGACCCCAGATAGCTGCACCGCTCGGATCAGTTGATGTTCGGTGACTTGACGGGTCCCAAACAAGATATTGTCTTTAATTGAACCATGAAATAAGGTGACATCTTGCGGTAAGTAGCCAAAGTTACTGCGTAAGTCACTTGGGTGAATTTGACCTGAATCTAATCCGTCATATCGAAGGCTACCCTGTGTTGGTTTATACAGACCAACCAGCAGTTTTGCTAAGGTACTTTTACCTGAACCATTGCGGCCAATGATGGCAATTCTCTCACCTGGCTTAATGTGCACAGAAAGTGGGTGTAAAACCGGTTTTTCAGCTTCTGGGAAAGTAAATGCGACATTATCCGCGTCAATTTTACCTTGTAAGCGCTGTTTGCTAACGAGATGGCCTTTGTTTTCAAATTCTTCTTCTTGATTCATTACTTCATCAAGTTGTCGCAATGAGCTGGCTGTTTGATTGCCTCGCGTAATCAGGCCTGCTAACTGTGCCATGGGTGAAATCGCTCTGCTTGAAAGCATCACCGCTGCAATGATGCCCCCCATTGAAATTGCATTATCAGCGACACGGTAAACCCCTAATATAACGACGCAAACTACGGTGAGCTGTACAACAAAATTAGCAACATTACTGACTGAGTTTGTTAGTTTTTTTGATTTTAATTGCCAGTTAGCTGTATGGCCTATCATCTGCTGCCAGCTTTTTTGAACAAGCCCTTCAGCACCATTGGCTTTAATCGATTCAAGAGCTGTAAGGCTTTCAATTAAATGACCATGTTTGAGGCTTGAGAAACGGTTACTTTCTTCAATAGCAGCTTTGAGTTTGGGCTGAATAAAGAGCGTAAAACCAATAATGATAATACCGCCTATTACTGGAATGACGGCTAGGTCTCCCGCCACAATATATATAATGGTCACGAACAAGAGTGCAAAAGGTAAATCAACCAATGTGGTAATGGTTGCTGAGGTTAAAATTTCACGAATACTATCGAACTCACTGAGCTGTCGAGCCATGCCGCCGACACTGGGAGAGCGTTTTGATAGTGGGATCCCAATGGCTTTGGCAAATAACTTTGAAGACACAATAATGTCGACTTTTTTACCAGCTATATCAATCAAGTAACTACGAAGCTGACGTAGAATTAAATCAAACAAATAGGCGATTCCTGCCCCAATCGCTAATACCCATAAAGACTCAAATGCTAGGTTGGGTACCACTTTATCATAGACATTCATGATAAATAGAGGGGATACCAGTGCAAACAGGTTGACTAATACTGAAGCGATTAATGCGTCTCGATAAATGGGAGCAGAGTCTTTAATACTTTGAATTAACCAGTGAGTGCTATTGTCATGGATATGAACATCAAAGCTGTTATCTCCACGAAACTCCTGCTTCACAAGAAATAAATAACCCACATAAAGGGTTTCGAGTTCTTCTACTGTGAGGGTTTCTTGTCCGCCTGTTTCTGGCAATTGAATAGTGACTTGATCCGCATCAATATCAATTTTTCGTAAAATACAGGCTTTTTTATCTTTCAATAATAAAATACAAGGTAGCAAAATATCCGAGATTTGATTTAAATCTTTACGGGTCAATTTTGCAGATAAACCGCCACGAGAAGCGGCTTGTGGCAGTAACTCTGGAGTAATGACAGCACTAGTCAATGGTAAGCCTGCCGCAAGTGAATCACTTGAGCAAGGCGAACCAAAATGTTCAGTCATTAACACAAGACAATCAAGCAGGGGATCGACAGTTGTTCGCTGTGAAGCCGAAATCGTCCACTGTTCTTGTTGGTCAGACGCAGTTGCTGGCACTTATTACTTATCCTTTGTAATTATAGTTTTGTTAAGCACAATGTGCAGACGCTAACATATTACTACGTAGCGTCAACAAATTGTTGTATTTAAGGAATAATATTACCATCCAGGTTATTTTCCAATGGATCGATTGCTGCAGCATTTTGTGCGGATGCGTTATCTGATGTATCGACGATTAAAGCGCCGTCATCTAGCAGTCCGTTAATGATTTCGCCATTAGCTGAACTACCGTAGATGTCAGTTAAATCAACACCGTTTAGCACGATTTTTTGATCAGCAGTGCCATCTAGATTAACGTCGACATCAATAGTGGTATTGTTACCGTCGTAACTGAAGCTCAGCATGTCTTCTAAGTTAGATAGATCTTCATTCACCAATAAATCGCGTAAATCTAAGCTATCTTTACTGGTGTCGAAGTCAGTGATTGTGTCACTGCCGGTGTCATTGGCATTCCATGCGAAGGTGTTACTTCCTTCACCGCCACTTAAGACATCATCACCTAAGCCACCGATAAGTAAATCATCACCTAAACCACCGATAAGCATATCGTTACCTTCACCGCCAATGAGTACATCATCACCGGCTCCGCCCTCAAGAATCGCGTCAGCAAAGTACAAGCTGCCTGTTGCTCCTGAGTTCCCATCGGAAATATACGTACCAGTTTGGGTGGTTCCGTCACTTAAGGTAATCGTGAATGTCGCGCCAACTAAACTTGCGCCAGTGTCACTACCTAAATTATCTGTATCAAACGCAAACCAGAACTCATCTCCGTTCGTGAAGTCTCCTGCCGTAAATACTGCGGTCAGTGTGCCGCTATCTTGCGTCATATTGGCAAAGATATTTGAATCACTGTCATTAATGCCAACGGAGTCAGTTCCTTTTACTAAATTAGACTGACTGACGTCTACTATCGCATTGGTATCTCCTCCACCTCTGAGATTAATTTCTATTTGGGTGATAGATATTCCTGCTGCGAGCAATGCAGCCTCAAAACCGAACTGGTTGGAAGCGTTATAGGTATTTCCAGATTTCACTGTCGCTTTAATCAAAGACGATGCCGAATTAACAGCAGTCGACGTCGCAATGATAATATCGTTTTCTGCTGTACCTGTGAGGACATTGGAATTTTGATAATCAATGGACACTTCAGCTGTGTCACTGGCACCATTGCCCGTTAAAGTATATTCAAAAGAATCTTCATCATTTGCGGCAGTAACAGTGACAGCGTCGTTTGCTAATGAAGCATTGGTTCCGTTGACACTTGTCACCTGAGCATCGCTTGGTGTTGCATCTCCATGGGTTAAATACTCAGTAGCAATCGTGATATTACTGCCCTGAGCTTGGTTAGTAATGACATTATTTACATTGGCATCGAGTGAAGCGTAGTAATCGATATTGATAGCTAGGTTCAATGTATCCGAGTCACCATCATTATCGATAATTGTGACTTCGATATTTTCTTGCTCATTAAGAATGTTTTCTGTCGAATCAATAAAGTAACTATATTCACCAGTTGAGAAATCAATGGTGAATGTCGCGCCAAGCGCAGTGGTGATAACTTGGATCGGATCTGCCATATTAATCGAGTACGTCGTGTTATCGACAACGATTTGGTCAACATAACCGCCATCGGCACCAACTAATACCCCCGTAGAGCTAGTACCGAGAATACCTAAACTGCCGCTAACGGCATTGGACTCGAAATAATCAAGAATTGTATTCGTTAAATCGTCAGCATCGTTAACTTTGATCGCATGCTCTTCTTCTGTTATTTCAGTCGTTTGAGGGTAAGAAATTGGGTAAATTTCATCTAAATCTGCATTGCCAATACCGATACCGAATGAAATATCATAATAAGTATCAAGGTAGCTTTCCCAGTTACTCTGTAAAGTTCCATCAATATTGTGTCCACTTGAAGGCACACCGTCAGAGATAAAGTAAACAAAGCTTTGGTCTGCTGGTGGTAAGACAACATTCGACATCACTTCATTCAAGGCGCTATCGTAATATGTACCACCGCCAGCTTGTAATGCATTTAAGTAATTAATGGCGCTATCGATATCATCAATTAGCCAGCTAGAATTACTAACAGAATCTGAGTAAGCAACAATTTGAACATTCACATTACCCGTTGAGTCGACCTCATTGATAAGTGCTGTTAATGATTCAATTGCTGTTTCTAGGTAAGTTTTACCATTACCTGCACTGTTGTCCATACTGCCTGACACATCTAATACTAAGGTCAAGTTTGTTGTGATAGGTGCAGCACTTGCTTGCAAGTTCTGCTCAATATCATTCACCATCGGCTTATCATCAGTAATTGATACCGTTAAAGTGGCACTGCTCGTGTCACCTACACCGTTTTCGATGACGTAATTGAAGTTCTCTAAAACATCGTTACTGGTTGTATTTGTAGACGTTAATTCATACTGATAGTCACCTGCTCTAAAGCCGTTGCTATCATCGGTGTAAACGGTTAATACACCATCAGCTGTCGTTATTGAGATAATGCCATTTACAGGTACGACACCTTCAATACTTGTTATAACAGTGCTACTACTAACACCAGAGTCATTATCAAGTAAGTTTCCGGTTGCAATGTGCGAATTGGTTCCTTCTTCAGTACCGCCTGCCAAACCTGCTTCGGATACAATAGCGGCATTATTTTCAGCAAGTGGGGTCGAATCTTGGTTTACAGTTAATATCGCTGTACTTGAATCACCATCAATATCTGTGAGCTGGTAAGTAAACTCCTCACTAGAAATCACACCATCACCAATGGAAGAAGCTGTGATTGCATTAAGGCCATATGTTGTACCTGAATTTGCTGAAAGTACCAGATATTGGAACGGCGAGCTGGTAGAGATATTAAGGCTATTACTATTCGTTGTACCTGTCTCTACTAGATTGCCATCTGCATCATAAACGGTCCAAATGACGCTTTCAGAGTTACCGACATTGGTTAAGCTAATGTCTAACGCATTGAAAGGAGCTTCAGAGCCAAGGTCAATGACAAGTTGTTCACCATTGCTAATGGTAGAGTTGCCGACTCCAATTCTAGAGCCATTATCTCCGACATTATTACCAGGCACTCCTAAGCTATTAAAGTTAAACGATGCCCCACTACCAAAGCCATATAATGAAACCCCATTATTATTGACCAAGTCATTGAATGATAAGCTATCAATAATCGTATCAGTTTGGGTTGACTGGTATTGATAACTACCATCTTGGTTGATGGTGAGTACACCTTTATCTGTGGTGATAGTCAGGTTTCCATCAGCATCAAAACCGCTATAAGTCACGTCACCAAACGTCACACTTGTTATCTGTGCACTATCAGCGCCAAGGTTATCAATACCGGAGCCATCGGTTCCTGCTGCCGTGATGACATCACCAAATGCTAAACCACCAAAGCCAACATGGTCTGTATCATCTTCAGCTACAGGAGCTGTATCATTTACATCAATTGATACTTGGGTCCAAGAAGAGGCACCAGTTCCATCGGTAGCTTGGTAATAGAAACTATCAACCAGTGTATCGCTACTTGTATGGTCGAGGTTTTGTGGTGCTTCATAGGTATAGCTTCCATCGCTATTAATTGTGATGGTGCCACCCAGTGTGGTAGTGAAGCTTTGTCCTGCTTTTGTCACATCAATACTATCGACGTCAGAGTTGCCAGGAGCAAATCGAGTTACTGACAAGCTATCACCTTCAGGATCTGTGTCATTGATGAGTAGATCTGCTGCAGTAAATAATAGCGATTCACCTTCAAGTACTGCTAATTGATCTGCAACTGTTTCTGGCACTAAGTTAACACCAACAATGTTGATGGTAACTGTGGCGGTGTCGACAGCGCCATATTCATCAGTTAGCGTATATGTAAATGTATCAGTATCTAATTCACCTGCAGTTAGACTGTCGAATGCACCATTAACATCATAGGTGTATGTCCCGTCAGCATTTATAATGAGTTTAGCACCGCTAGTAAGCGTAATCTCTTGCCCGTAGACGTATGCGTTACCGTTGACATGACTGATGTCAAAGTCATGGTTTTGCGCATCACTATCATTAGCAAATAACCCTTCAGAAACATCGCTAATGACCAAGGTTGAACCTTCTTGCACAACGTACGCATCGACTAATGCAGGGCCTGTAACAGTAACAGAATCTAAGTAGTAATCAGATGAGTCTGCGAGTGCTGCGCCGCCGTTGGCTTCGCTAATTGTTGGCGCTGCCTCAAAGACTAATTGGTCAAATACCAGGTTACCGGTATTGATGGTAAAACTACCTGTTGTACCGGTTGAGGTTGTGAAGGTTTCAGAAGCCACTAATTGGCCATTATAGTAAGCGTACCATGTGCCTTGTTCACCACTATTTTCATCAGCGAACATACGTGAAACGCTAAATTCTGCTTGATTAACAAGACCATTGAAATCAATGATTATGGCTTCAGATGTGCCTGTCTCAGAGTCATATTCAATTTGTCCTGAAATTTGACCTGCAGATCGTGGCGAGCCAGCTACGCCTATGTGGTTATTATCGGCATTGACTGAGATTGCGCCAACGCTGCCATCAGCATTTCTTGCGCTGATAGTAAAGTCAGCTTCTCCATCTGCATTTACTGGGCTTACCCAGTTATTGTCTGAATCTGCTGACGTTGTGAATATGGTGCCAACAGCATCATCAACGGCATCAACTGTGTTATCTGCAATGGTGAGGTTTTCACTATCACCGGAACCTAAGTTACCTGATAAATCTGTGTAGGTATCGTCATTCACTGTGATACTAGCTGGGCCGCTGTAGCCATCAGTTGGAGTGAATGTAGCTGTCCAAGTTTCACCGCCATCATTTGTAACGAGATTAGTAAGTGTACCACCCGAAACAACGACATCATCAACTAAGTTAAAGTTAGTGACTGCCTCACTAAATGTAAATGTAACCAGGGTTGAAACACCAAACTCAAGAGTGGCGTCTGCGACAGTGATGTCTAATGTTGGTGCGGTTGAATCTAATTCGTCAGTATCATCTGCACTAACAGTATTGCCATTACGATCTTCAGCAGAAGCATCGACGGTGATATCACCATCTACTAAACCAGAGATATCGACACCTGAAATTGAATAGTTACCGTCATTATCAACGGTTACACCTGTCACTACTTGCACTGCGCCTGTGATATCTGTGAGAGTCAGCGTTACAGTGCTTCCAGGGGCTACATCGACAGTGTTACCAGAAATATTTGCTGTTTCAGTTCCATCATTAACCGTTAAGGCGACAGTGATAGAGCCGTCAGTGACATCAAGGTTTTCAGTGTC